>DAIMHT010000013.1:0-17468 GCA_036723155.1 Actinomycetota bacterium | reverse complement strand
GGGAAGTGCTGACTCGAATCGAGCGCCACCGGATGGCTGACGACGACGTGTCCGGTGGCGGGGTCGAGGCCGTCGAGCGTCCCGGCGGACCGGTCCACCGACCAGACCAGCCCCGCACCGACGGTGACGGGGCCATCGGCGCCGACGGGGGCGGTCCAGCCGTGACGAAGCCGGGGCGGGGTGGTGTCGACGAGGACCTGCTGCACCCCGCCGCCGCAGGCCACGTAGACCGAGGTGCCCAGCGTGGCGTTGCCGCCGAACGCGGAGCACAGGCCCAGCGACGCCAGGGGCGTGTGATGGTTGGCGCCGCCGAGCGCGGCCGGGTCGAGCAGGTACGCACGGTTCTGCTTACCGACCTCGAACAGGCGGCCGTCAGCGAGGAGCACCGGCGCGGTCGAGCCCAAGTCGAGGTCGCGGGCGTTGTCGTCGCGCCACGAGCTGGGCTGGAACACGTCCAGGACCGAACCGCTCCCGGGGTCGATCCGGACCACCGCGTCGCTGTTGTCGATCGCGGTGCCCGACGGGGGGTGCAGCGAGTTCCCGGTCGCGGCGTACAAGCGGCCCGACGCGTCGAACGTCACCCCCGTCGGTGCCCACACGGCGGCCCCGGCGTTGCCGGGCTCGCTCGCGGCCTCGAACACGCCACCGAGCCCGCTCCCGTCGGCGTGCGCCGCGACGACGAAGCCGTGATAGACGCCGCAGTCGCCGTACAGGCCCCCGAACCCGACGTACACCATCCCGTTCGCGAACGCGAGGGCGGCGCGCTGCTGCTCCAGCTCGGGGTGCGTCATGGCGGGCGGGTCGATCGGGGTCGGGACCACGACCACTCGCCCTGAGGTCGACTCGACCCCGACGAGCTCGTGGACCGGGGTCCGGCCGTCGGGCCCCAGGACCTCGGCCACGGCGTAGACCCGCGGGGGCCGGGCGGTGAGGTCGGCGACGGGGGAGCCGGTGATGCCGAGCGGGTCGATGTCACCGCAGCCGTCGGCGGCGTGATTGGCCGCCGCCACCGCCGACAGCGCGACCGGCGCGCCGACGTGACGGGGGCCCCAGACCCGGTGGCCGTCGCTGAGCGCGAGCCCGTACAGCGAGTTGTTCTCGGTGGCGACGACGACGACGTCACCGACCACGAGGGGCCGGGCCTGCACGATCCCGTCGAGGGTGGGCGACTGCCACGACCCTTTCGGGCGCGCCGTCGCCGCCAACGCGGGCGTGGCGGCGCCGATCGTGATCGCGACCGCGGCCAGCGTGGCGACGAGCGGTGCCGCGCCGCGGCGGGCCCGAGCGGCGCTACGCACCCGGTGTGGGGACGGGTTGGGCCACCGGGGGTGGTGGGTCGCCTTCCTCGATCTCGATGTGGGGAAGAACACGGTCGAGCCAGCCGGGGAGCCACCAGTTGGCGTCCCCGAGGAGCTCCATCGTCGCCGGGACGAGCACCAGGCGGACCACCGTCGCGTCGACGAACACCGCGACCGCGAGGCCGAGCCCGAACATCTTCACCGTCGGTTCGGGGCTGGCGACGAACCCGAGGAAGACGCTGATCATGATCAGCGCCGCCGAGGTGATGACCCGGGCCGTGACCGACAGGCCGTTGATCACACTGCCGAGATTGTCCTTCGTCTCCTGGTAGTCCTCACGGATCCGCGAGAGCAGGAACACCTCGTAGTCCATCGACAAGCCGAACAGGATCGCGAACATCATCATCGGCACGAACGCCACGATGGGGGTGGTCTCCGACACACCGACCACGCTCTTCAGCCAGCCCCACTGGAAGACCGCGACGATCACCCCGAACGACGCCCCGATCGACAGCAGGTTCATCACCGCCGCCTTCAAGGGGACGAACACCGACCGGAACACCATCATCAGCAGCAGGAACGAGAGGGCGACGACCGCGCCGATGAACAGCGGCAGCCGGTCCTGGATCCGCTGCCCGAGGTCGATGAACGCGGCGGTGACGCCACCCACATAGACCGCGGCGCCGGTGCCCCTCACCTCCGGGGGGATGACGGTGCCGCGCAGGTGGTCGACGAGGGTCTCGGTCGCCGCGGACTGGGGCGCCGACGACGGGACGACGACGATGACGGCGGCGTCGCGCTTCGGGCTGAGCTGCGGTGGCGCCACCGCGGCGACGCCGGGGACTCGTGCCACCGCGCCTTCGACGGCGGCGGCCGCTCCGGTCGCACCGGGCTTGGGGAACGCGACCGCGAGGACCAGCGGACCGTTGGCACCCTTCCCGAACCCTTGCGCGATCAGGTCGTACGCCTGCCGCTGGGTCGTGTCACGCGGCGCGGTGCTGTCGTCGACCTGCCCGAGGCGCATCCCGAGCACCGGGGCCGCCAGGACCAACAGCACGGCGAGGCTGACGAACACGGCCGGCCACCGGTGCCGGGACATGAACCGGGCCCATCGCTCCCACCCGTGGACCTTCGCCCCGGTGAGCGCGTGGTGGTCAGGACCCCGCGCCGAGCGGCGCAACCGGGGAGTCCGGACCCGGTTGAGGTGCACCCCCGCGACCGCGAGCAGCGCGGGGATCAGCGTGACCGCGGCGGTCATCATGACCAGCACGACCAGCGCCGACGTCAGTCCGAGCCACGTGACGTACGGGATCCCGGCGACTGCCAACCCGCAGATGGCGATGACGACCGTCCCGCCGGCGAAGAGCACCGCTTGCCCCGCGGTCCCGTTCGCGAGGCCGATCGACTCGATCACAGGCATGCCCGCGGCGAGGTTCTGGCGATGGCGGGTGAGGATGAACAGCGAGTAGTCGATGCCGACCCCGAGGCCGATCATGGTGGCGAGGGTCGGCGCGACGGTCCCGATGTCGGTGAACGACGCGACGACGAAGACGATGGAGAGCCCGACAGCCAGCCCGAACAGCGCGGTGCCGATCGGGAGGCTCATGGCGATCACCGAGCCGAACGCGATCAGCAGGATCACGACCGCGACGACCAGGCCGATGGCGTCGGCGTTGCCCGTCGTCTGCTGGTTGAAGACATCAGCCACGGCGCCGCCGAACGCGACCCCCAACCCGGCCTGACGGGCCGGACCCGCGGCCGCCTCCAGCTGCTGGAACGCGTTCGCGGGGAGCTGGGTGGCCTTCGTGTTGTACTGGACGTTGGCGTACCCGATGGTGGCGTCCCGGGACACGAACGCGCCGCCCACGCCCGGCGTCGCCGGGCCGACGACCTCGGTCACGTGCGGCAGTGTGCTCAGCCGGGCCTGGGTGGCGGCGATCGCCGCGGCCAGCGACGGGTCGCGCAACGTCGAGCCGCGCGTCGCCGCGAACACGACCGACCCGCTGTCACCGGCTTGGGTCGGGAACCGCTGGTTGAGCAGATCGGTCGCCTGCTGCGACGGCGCGCCCGGGATCGAGAACACGTCGACGGTCTTGCCGCCGAGCGCCACCGCGGCGCTGGCAAGGACGATCGCGGCGAAGACCCAGACGCCGATCACGCGCCACTTGTGGCGCGCGATGGCGCGGCCCAGCCGGTCCAACCGCGCGGCCACGTGACCCCCCTACCGTCGCCCGTTGGTCACCTGACGACGCTAGGCCCCGAGCGTCGCCGAGCGGCGGAACCCGGCCCGAGATCCTCCGGATGGGACGCGTCCGGCGCGGGTCGCGCGATACCGTCGCCGGCGTGGTCCCGGCCGTGCGCACCGAGCGGCTCTGGCTGCGGGGCTGGCAGCCGGAGGACCGCGACGTGTTCGCGGCGTTGAACGCCGACCCGAAGGTGGTCGAGTTCCTCCCCGGCGCCTTGAGCCGAGCCGACAGCGACGCCCTCGTCGACCGCATCGAGTCCGAATGGGACGAGCACGGCTACGGGCTCTGGGCCGTCGAGGTGCCCGGCGTGGCGCCCTTCGTCGGGTTCGTCGGCTTGAGCACCGCCGCGTTCGACGCCGCGTTCACGCCCGCGGTCGAGGTCGGGTGGCGGCTCGCGTCGAGCGCCTGGGGCTGCGGATACGCGACCGAGGCCGGCCGGGCGTCACTGGCCCACGGGTTCGAGACCATGGGGTTGGGCGAGATCGTGTCGTTCACCGCCCGGGGCAACACCCGGTCCCGGCGCGTCATGGAGCGCCTGGCGATGCACCACAACCCCGGTGACGACTTCGAGCATCCCCGCGTCGACCGGCGCAGCGACCTCCGCCACCACGTTCTCTACCGGCTGGCCCGGGACGCCTGGGTCACCGGCCGGGGCTGAACGCGCCGGCGCTCAGTCGTCGCGGGTCGCGACCGAGTTCGGGGTGACGTTGCGTTTGGGCTCGTACTCGGGGACCGCGACGTCGCGGGCCTCGAGGTCGTACTTGGCCCGCAGCTCGTCGCGACAGGTCGGGCACATCCCCGCGAAGCGCATCGCGACGGTGCGGTGACAGCGCAGGCAGGGCTGCTCGACGGGGGTGAGGTCGAGCGGCTCGTCGGTCATGCCGGCACCACCTCGACCGGGATGCCGTTCACGACGGCGTTGCCCGAGATCGCGTCGACGAGGTGACCCGGCGCGAGGAGGTTGTTGTTCACGCCCGCGTGCTCGCGGGCCACCGCGAGCTGGATCCCGTCCACGTTGTGGCCCCACCCGTGGGGGAGCGACACGACACCCGGCATCATCTCGTCCGTGACCTGGACCGGGACGTCGAGGGCCCCGGCCTCGGAGCTCACCCGGGCCACGGCGCCGTCACGGACACCGACCCGGTCGGCGTCGTCGGGATGGATGAGCAGCGTGCACCGGTCCTTGCCCTTCACGAGGACCGCCACGTTGTGCATCCAGGAGTTGTTGGAGCGGAGGTGGCGTCGGCTGATGAGCACGAGGCCGTCGCCGCGCGCCTGGTCGAGTCGGGCTCGGAGTCGCGGCAGGTCGCCGAGGATGTAGGGCGGCGCGAGCTCGATCTGGCCCGACGGGGTGCACAGCACGTCGCGGGCCCGGGGGATCATCGGCCCCCGGTCGATGCCGTGCGGCGCGGCCTTGAACGATTCGAGGGTCAGGCCGTCGGGGTCGTCGCCGTACCGGTCGCCCCAGGGCCCGGTGCGGATGGCGAGGTCGAGGAGCCGCTCGGGTCCGCCGTGGTCGTAGTGGGCCAGCACGTCGGCGCCGTTGAGGCCTTTGGCTTCGGCGAGCGCGGTGGTGAACCCGTCGTCGAGGGCACCGATGTCGATGTCGTCGTTGCGCATCCCGGCGCAGAGCGCACCGAGGCGGGTGAGGATCTCCCACTCGTGCGGCCGGTCCGGGCGGGCGAAGACCGGGGGGGAGTAGTTCCCGGCGCTGCGGGCCGCCCATGACCAGAGCAGCTCGTCGTAGTGCGGCTGCTCCAGGGCCGAGAGCCCCGGGAGGATCACGTCGGCGTGGCGGGTCGTCTCGTTGAGGTAGTTGTCGACGCTGATCAGGCAGTCGAGGCCACCGAGGGCGGCGTCGAGCCGACCGGCGTCGGGGGCGCTGATCACCGGGTTCCCGGCGATGGTGATCAACCCGCGGATCTGGCCGTCACCGGGCGTCGCGATCTCCTCCGCGAGGCACGACACCGGCACCTGACCGAGCACCTCGGGGGCGCCGCGCACCCGGCTCCGCCACCGCCCGAACTCGTATCCGTCGGCCCACTGCGGGTTGGGGAGCGACGACAGCGACCAGGCGATCGGGTTCCCGAACATCAGGCCGCCGGGCCGGTCGAAGTGCGCGGTGAGGATGTTCACGACATCGATCAGCCACGATGCCAACGTCCCGAACTCCTGGTTGCACAACCCGATCCGGCCGTAGAGCACCCCGCGTGGGGCGGCGGCGAGCTCGTGCGCCAGGCGCCGGATGGTGGCCGCGTCGATCCCACACGTCGACGCCACCTGCTCGGGCGAGAAGTCGCGGCACGCGTCGCGGACGCCCTCGACGCCGGCGACGAGGTCGGCGACGTCGCCGAGATCGACGAGGTCGTCGGCGAAGAGCACGTGGGTGACGGCGAGAAGGAACGCGGCGTCGGTCCCGGGGACGATCGGGATCCACTCGTCGGCCTTGTCGGCGGTGCCGGTCCGGCGAGGGTCGATGACGACGGTGCGGCCGCCCCGGTCCCGGATGCGGTCGATCTCGCCGAGCACGTCGGGGCAGGCGAGCAGGCTCCCTTGGGACGCCTGGGGGTTGGCGCCCATCACCATCCAGTAGTCGGTGCGCTGGATGTCGGGGGCCGGGATCTGCCACATGTTCCCGTACATGAGCGCGCACGCGACGTTCTTGGGCCACTGGTCGACCGTCCCCGCGGAGTAGATCATCGGGAAGTCGGCCAGGCCCATGAACAGCCCGATGTAGCGGCCGAGCGAGAAGTTGTGGGCGGTCGGGTTCCCGACGTACGCGGTGAGCGCCGCCTTCCCGGCGTCGTCGAGCACGCGGTGGATCAGCGTCTCGCAGCGGGCGAACGCCTCGTCCCACCCGACGGTGCGCCAGGTGTCGCCGGTGCGGATCATCGGCTCCCGGAGCCGGTCGGGGTCGTGATGCAGGTGGCCGAGTGTGGTGCCCTTGGGGCAGAGGAACCCCTTGCTCCACACGTCGTCGCGATCGGCTCGGATCAGCGGGACCGCGTCACCCTCGGCGTGGATCTCGAGGCCGCACATCGCCTCGCAGAGCGGGCAGGTGCGGTAGTGGATGGTGCGGTCCGACACGCGTTCCTCTCGGGGGAGGCGGCGGGCGCAGGCTACGCCGTTCCGCGTCACGTCGCGCGGTGCCCGGTAGTTTCCGAGGTGTGGCGGAACCCGGGGCGCTCGCGGTCCTCGACGCGTGCGTGCGCGGGCTGGGCGGCGACGACCGGCCCGGGCAGCGGCTCCTCACCGAAGCGGTCGCGGCCGCGTTCACCGACTCGCACCACCTCGTGGCCCAAGCCCCGACCGGTTCGGGGAAGAGCCTCGCCTACCTGGCGCCGGCGGTGGCGTCGGGTCGGGCGACGGTCGTGGCGACCGCGACCCTGGCGCTCCAGGACCAGCTGTGGCGCAAGGACCTGCCCCTCGTCGCGGAGCAGGGCGGGATCCCGTTCGAGGCCGCGGTGCTCAAGGGCCGGGCCCAGTACCTGTGCCTGGCGCGGCTGCGCGGCGCGGTCGGCGGCGACGCCCTCTTCGACGAGCGGCCCGGCCCTGATTTCGCGGCCGTGCTCACCCGCCTGGAGCGCTTCGCCGCGGAGACCGAGACCGGCGACGCCTCCGACGCCGCTGTCACGCCCGAGGTCTGGCGGTCGGTGTCGTGCGGCCCGAACGAGTGCCCCGGCGCGGCCCGGTGCCCCGCGGGTGAGGACTGCTTCGCCGAGCACGCCCGCCGCCGGGCCGACGGCGCCGACATCCTCGTCGTCAACCACGCCCTGTACCTGGCCCACCTCGCGGCGGGCGGGACCCTCCTGCCGCACCACGAGGTCGTCATCGTCGACGAGGCCCACGCGTTCGCCGACACCGCGACCCGCGCCCTCGGCAGCGAGGTCGCGCCCGGCGGTGTGCGCCACCTCGCGGCGCGCCTCCGGGCCGCGGGGACGCCCGGGGCTGACGCCGACGCGGTGGCGGAGACGGCGGACCGCCTCGAGGACGCCGTCGGCGACGTCGACGGGCGTGTCGACCCGACCGACGGGCGGCTCGCGGGCGTCCTCGCGGCCGTCGCGGAGCGCATCGCGACCGCGGCGGCCCGTCTCGACCAGAAGACCGACGCCCCCCGGGCGGCGCAGACGGCCCGGCTCGCCGCGGCCCGCCTCGACGCCGTCCGGCGGATCCAAGCCCCGCGCCTCGACGACGTGGTGTGGGTCGAGGGTGGGGACCGGCCGGTGCTGCGCCTGGCCCCGGTCGACGTCGGGTCGCGCCTGGCCCCGCTGCTCTTCGCCCATCAGACGTGCGTGCTCCTGTCCGCCACGCTGGGACCCGGTCCCCGGTTCGAGCCGTTCACCGGCCGGCTCGGGCTCGAGCCCACCGCCGACGCGGCCACCGACCTCGGGTACCTCGCGGTGCGTGTCGAGTCGCCGTTCGACGTCCGGGGCCAGTCCCTGCTGTATGTCCCGCGGACGATGCCCGACCCGCGTCGTGACGGCTGGGCCGACGCCGCCGGGGAGGAGCTGTGCGCGCTGGTCACCGCCGCCGGCGGGAGGACGCTGGTGCTGTGCACGTCACGGCGAGCGGTGGAACGGTTCGCGGCGCTGCTCCGGGACCGCACCGACCATCCGGTGCTGGCCCAGGGCGACGCGGCCAACGCGGCGCTGCTCGACCGGTTCGCGGCCGAGGAGACCTCGTGCCTCGTCGCCACCCGGGCCTTCTGGCAGGGCGTCGACGTGCCCGGCCCGGCGTGCGTGCTCGTCGTCATCGACCGGGTCCCGTTCACCCGTCCCGACGACCCCCTGGAGCAGGCCCGCCGGGAGGCGGTCGAGCGCGCCGGGGGATCAGGGTTCCGTGACGTCGACCTGCCCGCGGCGGCGCTGGTCCTCGCGCAAGGGGCGGGCCGGCTCCTGCGTCACCGCGACGACCGGGGCGTCGTCGCGGTCCTCGACTCGAGGCTCGCCACCGCGGGCTACCGGCGGGTCCTGCTCGAGGCGCTCCCACCGATGCGCCGCACCGTCGAACGCCAAGACGTCGTCGAGTTCCTCCAGGCCCCGGGCGCGGCGTAACGCGACGCGGACGGCGCTTTGGCGGGGGGCTACCGAGGCGCGGCGCGCCGCGGTCGCCTTTGAGGGGTCGCCGCCGACGGCTACCCTCGGTAGGCCGTGACGCCCGACGCTGCGCAACGCACCTTCCGGGAACGGGCCGTCGACACCGCGAACCGGTTCGGGGAGCGGTTCTTGCGCTGGCTCGACCGCTACTTCGGACGTCATTCCGACGTCGGTGACCAGACCTTCTTCGACACCGCCGACTTCCCGTGGGTCCAGCGCCTCGAAGCCGGGTTCCCGCAGATCCGGGCGGAGCTCGACGAGGTGCTGCGGTACCACGCCGACCTGCCGAACTTCCAGGACATCTCCACCGACCAGGCCCAGCTGACCGACGACGACCGGTGGAAGACGTTCTTCTTCTACGGGTACGGGTTCAAGGCGGGCAAGAACGTCGACCGGTGCCCCGACACCGACCGGCTCCTCGGCGAGATCCCGGGCATGACGACCGCGATGTTCTCCATCCTCTCGCCCCACAAGAAGATCCCACCGCACGGCGGCCCGTACAAAGGCGTGTTGCGCTACCACCTCGGGCTGCTCGTCCCGGACCCGGTCGACGCGTGCGGGATCCGGGTCGGCCAGGACATCCGCCAGTGGCGCGAGGGTCAGAGCCTGGTGTTCGACGACACCTTCGAGCACGAGGCGTGGAACGACACCGACGGGGTCCGCGTCGTCCTCTTCGTCGACTTCAAGCGGCCGTTGCGGGGCCCGGCCCGCTGGCTGAACGAGATCGTCCTCAAGGTCATCGGCGTGTCACCGTTCATCCAGGACGCCAAGTCGCGGCACAACGCGTGGGAGAAACGCTTCGAGCAGATCCGCAGCCGCGGCGCCTGACGTCGACCGCCCCGGTCGAACCGGATCAGCGTTGGACGAACTGGTCGTGCTCGGCGATCACCTTGTAGAGCAGCTCGGAGGCCTCTTCGAGCATCGCGGCGTCGTGCTCCACCATGAGGCTCAACCGGATGAGCCCGGCCTCGCCGGTCACCGCGGGTGAGATCACCGGGTTCACGAACACGCCGCCCTCGAAGAGGTCGCGGAACACCTCCGCCACCGACACGTCATCGGCGCGCCGTAGCGGGATGGTGACGATGGCGCTCTCGGCGGGGTTCGTGGGGACGCCCCGTTCGGCGAGCAACCCGACGAACAGGTTCACGTTCGCTCGCAGGCGCGCCGGCCGTTCGGGCTCCTCCCGAAGGATGCGCAGCGATTCCAGCGCCGCGGCCACCGAACCGGGGGTGTTCGAGGCGGTGAAGATGAACAGGTCGGATGAGACGGTGAGCAGCTCGATGGCGTCGCTGGGGCCGAGCAGCGCCCCGCCGCAGCTCCCGAGCGACTTCGAGAACGTGACGGTCACCAGGTCGACGTCGTGGAGGACGCCTTGTTGCTCGAGCGCGCCCCGTCCCCGGTCGCCGAGGACACCGAGGCCGTGGGCCTCGTCGTCGAGCAGGAACGTGTTCGGGTACCGGCGACAGATCTCGACCATCTCGGCCAGCGGTGCCGTGTCACCACCCATCGAGTAGACGCCGTCGACGATGACGCCCTTGCCGACCTCCGCGGGGGCGCTGGCCAGCACCTTCTCCAGATGGGTGAGGTCGTTGTGACGGAAGCGGCGGATCGTCGCCCCCGAGAGGCGCACGCCGCTCAGCAGCGAGTTGTGGGCCTCCTTGTCGACGATCGCGATGTCGTGGCGGCCGAGGAACCCGGCGATGGCGCTGGCGTTGGCCACGTAGCCGGTCGAGAACACCAGGCACGACGGCAACCCGTAGAAGTCGGCGAGCTCCCCTTCGAGCTCGCGGTGCAGGGTCAAGGTGCCGTTGAGGAGCCGGGATCCGGTGACGCCGCTCCCGAACCGGCGGGTCGCGTTCACCGCGGCCTCGATCACCCGCGGGTGGTAGGACAGGCTCAGGTAGTTGTTCGACCCGAAGTTGATGACCTCGCGCCCCTCGACCGTCACCCGGGGCCGGGACGCGCTCTCCACCGACCGGTAATAGGGGTAGAGGCCGGTCTCCACGCCGAGCTGGTACAGCTCGTATCGCGGGAAGGCGTGCAGTCGATCGGTGAAGAACCCCATGGCGCTGCGCTCCAGCCTAGAAGCGGGCAGCGTCGTCGACGACCTCGCCGATGGGTTGGGTGGCGTCGGGGGCCACGGCCTCGAGGACGACACCGCAGGCGATCGGGTCCTCCACGACCTGGCGGAACCGTCGCGCCGCGAACCAGGCGGTCAGCCCGTCCTCGCCTCGCTCGTCGAACGTCCAGCGCACCTGCATGGTGCGGCGCCGGTCGGGCCCGCTGGTGGGGCTGCCGGCCTCGGGGACGGGACGCCCCAGCGAGCAGAAGACCCCCGCGGTCCCGTACTCGTAGAGATGGTGGTACACGGGCGGCATCCCGAGGCTGGCCATGTTGGCGAGGACCGCGCTCGCGTACATCGGGTCACCCTCGATGTAGGAGCGGGGCAGCATCCCGAGGCGGTCGACGGCGTCCACGCCCCGCATGATGATCCGGCGCACGAACCCGGGGAAGAAGAGGAGCAACCCGAGCTCCCGGTCGACTTGGGCCGCGTCGCCGGTGCGATACCGGGCCTCGGTCTCTTGCATGCCGACGACCATCGCCGCGAACGTCTCGTCGAGGTCCATGCGGCGCTTCAAGACGATCAGGGGCGCCCCGGTGACGAGCTTGGACTTGACGGCGTACGAGAACCAGATGCCCTTCCGCTGGTACAGGCGACCGCCGGCGACGAACCGGTTGACGGTCGGGTTCCGCTCCATGGTCTGACGGAGGCCCCAGACCGCGAGGTGGAACACGTCGATGCGAAGACCGGGGTTCGTCTGGTTCCACTCCCGGATGAACGCGTCGGCCTTCCGGAGCGGGATGTCATGCTCGAAGTAGACCGCGGATTCGTTGCGGCCCCGCATGAGGTACGGCATGACCCGCCGGTTGCGGGGCAGGTCCCGCACCAGGTCGCCGTCCGAACGTCGCCACCACACGACCGTCGAGCCTACCCGGAGGTCCGGACGGCAGGCTGGCCGGGGTACCCCTCGGGGAGGAGGAACGTCCCGGCGGTGGTCTTGGTGTACACCTGCCACTGGTAGTACCCGAAGAAGGCCGAGGGTGCGGCGAGCAGCACGTTCGCGTAGTCCTGCACCGCGCGGACGTAGTCGTGGCTGTTGTTGTACGCGAAGATCGCTTTGGCCATGTTGGCCGGGCCGCCCGCCGCAGCGAGGAGGCGGCCCGCGGCGAGGATCGAATCGTGATCGTCTTGGATGTTGCCGCCGTGTCCGTACTGCGCCCACGTCGCCGGCTCGAACTGCATCGGTCCCTGCGCCCCCGCGGTGCTCTGCCCCGGGTTGCGACCGAACCGACTCTCGATGAAGTTGATCGCGGCGAGGTACGCAAACGGCACCCCGGTGGTGACCTCGGCCTCGTGGTAGTCGGCGAGCAGCTGCGCCGGGGGCTGGGGGATCCGGATAGAGGTCGTCGGCAACGACGTCGGGGCCGGGCCGCCCCCGGTGAAGAGGGCTTCGAGCGCCAAGTCGGCATCGACGTTGGTGCTCACCGCGTCGTGCACGTCGGGTCCGATCGCGGCGAGGACGGCTGCCCGCCACTCCGGGTGCGCCTTGAGCGCACCGTACGCCGACTGTTGCGCCCGACCCAGGCTCGGTGTCGACGCCGCGGTGGGCTGCCGCAACCCCCGCTCGATCTGGGTCAGCGAATCGGCGAGCGCGGCGGGACTGTCAGCCCGGACCCCGATCGTGGTCGTGGTGGTGCTGGTGCTGGTCGACTCGCTCGACGACGTCGCCGACACCCCGACGTTGCTGTTCTGTCCACCGGAGCAGGCCGCGAGGACACCGACGACCGCCACGAGCACGAACGATGGGTGCCGCACAGGGGCAGGATGGCATGTGGCGGTAGCCTCCGCACTCAGTGTTCGCGGAGCTCCTCGCCTGCCCCGGTGTGGAGCAGCACGTCTCCCTCCGCTCCGAGGTGGGGTTCCTCGCCGTGCACGGCGGCTTGGAGCCCGGCACCGCCGAGCTGGCCCGGTCCGCCGCGGACCGCAGCGACGCGTCGGTCTACACCGTCGTCCAGCCCGACGAGCTCCGCTGGCACGTCCCGGCCCACCACATCGAGCCGGGCCAGTGCCCGTCCCTCGCCGAGTTCGTCGCCCACGTCGCCGTGGTCGTGTCACTGCACGGCTACCGGCGGGCCGATCTGCCCATGGCGGTCCTCGTGGGCGGCGCGAACCGCGCCCTGGCGGCTCGACTCGGTGAGCGCCTCCGGGCCGGCTTGCCCGACTACGACGTCATCGACGACCTGGCCCGCATTCCCGCCGACCTGCGCGGCGTCCATCCGCACAACCCCGTGAACCTCACCCGGGGCGGGGGGATCCAGCTCGAGCTGCCCCACCCGGTCCGGTCGATCGGCCCGTACCGCGACGCGTCGTATCAGGCGCACACCGCCGCGCTCGTGGACATCCTCGCCGCGTTCGCCCGCTCCGAGGCCTAGCCCGGCGTGGGGCGCCTCGCCGTCATCGGGAAGGAAGCGACCCTGGGGTCACCGGTGGCGTCGGCGCGCGTCGCGGTGCCGCAACCCATCGGGGTGCTCGACCACGGGTCGCACGTGACCCTCTACCGCCACGGTCTGGACACCTATGTCCCGCCGCACCGCATCGACCACGCCGCGCACCTCCGGACCCTCGTGCAGCTGGGCTGTGACCGGGTGCTCGCGCTCAGCTCGGTCGGCTCGCTGCGCGTCGACCTGCCGGTCGGCAGCTTCGTCGCCCCCGACGACTTCATCGCCCTCGACCAGACCCCCGTCGACGTCGACGACGCCGGAGCCCAGCACGTCGTCCCAGGCTTCACCGACCCGTGGCGACACCGGATCGTCACCGTCTGGCGCCGCGTCGGCGGTGAGCCGATCGTCGACCGGGGCGTGTACTGGCAAGCCAACGGCCCCCGCTTCGAGACCCCAGCCGAGATCCGCCTCATCGGAGGGTTCGCCGACGTGGTCGGCATGACCGTCGCCTCGGAGTGTGTCGCCGCCAACCAGCTCGGCGTCGCGTACGCCGCGGTCTGCATCGTCGACAACCTCGCCCACGGGGTCGGCGACACCCCGCTCACCGTCGAGGAGTACGAGCGCGGCGCGGCCGCCAACGCCACCCGGCTCACCGGCGCGCTCGGCCGGGTCATCCCCGAGCTCGCGGCATGAGCCTCGCCGTGACCGGCGCCACCGCCCTCGACGGCACACCGACCGCGTTGCGCGCCGTCGACGGCCGGATCGTCGACCTCGGCGCCGACGTCACGCCCGCACCGGGCGACGAGGTCCTCGACGCGACCGGACGCGCGCTCCTGCCGGGGCTCGTGAACGGTCACACCCACGCCGCCATGACCCTGTTCCGCGGGTTCGCCGGCGACCTCGCCCTCATGGACTGGCTCGAGCAGCACATCTGGCCCGCCGAAGCCCGCCTCGACGCCGACGACGTCTACTGGGGGACGCGCCTGGCGTGCCTCGAGATGATCCGCACCGGCACCACCCGCTTCTGGGACATGTACTGGCAGCCCGCGGCGGTGGCCCGCGCCGTCTCCGACGCCGGGCTCCGGGCCACGGTCGGGCTTCCCCTCATCGACGGTCTCGACCCGACCCGCGGCGCGACCCTCCGGGCCGACGCGCTGCGGTTCCTCGACGAGCTCGCCGACGCCGGACCGCACGTCACCCCGTCCCTCACCCCCCACAGCATCTACGCCGTGAGCACCGAATCGTTGGCGTGGGTCGCGGAGCAGTCCGCGGCCCGCGACGTCCCCGTGCACCTGCACTTCCTCGAGATCGAAGACGAGGTGTCGGGCTGCGTCGACCGGACCGGGAAGCGACCCGGCGCCTACCTGCACGACCTCGGGCTCCTCACGCCCCGGACAGTGCTCGCCCACGGCGTGTGGATGGACGCCCCCGAGCTCGATCTCGTCGCCGCCGGGGGAGCGACCGTCGTGACGAACCCGGTGTCGAACCTCAAGCTCGCGGTCGGACGCATCTTCGACTACCCCGCGGCGCGCCAGCGCGGCATCCCGGTCGGGCTCGGCACCGACGGGGCCTCGTCGAACAACAGCCTCGATCTCTGCTCGGACCTCAAGGTGTTCTCGATCCTCCAGAAGCACGCCGCGAACGACACGACCGCCGTCCCCGCCGACGAGACGTGGCGCGTCGCGACCGGTGCCCGCGCCCCGTTCCTCGGCGCCGTGCCACTCGCCGTCGGCGCCCCCGCCGACTTCATCCTGGTCCGCCTCGACGCCCCCGAGCTCGGCCCCGGTCACCTGCTGGCCAACCTCGTCTACGCGGCCTCGGGCCACGTCGTCGACACCACCGTCGTCGACGGCGAGATCCTCATGCGCGACGGCGTCGTCGACGGCGCCGACGAGATCCGCGCCAAAGCCCGCGAACGCGCGGCACGCCTCGGGGTGCTCTGAGCGGGGCTAGAGGGAGTGCGGGTGCCCGAACACCTCTCGCACCCGGGCCTCGAAGTGCTCGAGCGGCAGGGTGTCGTACCCGGGGTCGAACGCGACCTGGTCCCAGTCGTCCGCGAACTGCTCCGCCAACGCGAACCACGACGCACCGCGGTACTGCTCTCGGGCGTCGGGATCACCACCGAAGTGGGCGTAGTAGTGGCGACCCTGGAAGTCCTGATGGGCCCGGATCATCTGGTACACGTCGTCACGGACGTACGACTTGAGGATCTCGGCCGCGATGAGCGGATGGTTCGGGACGCTCACCGCCTTCCCGATGTCGTGGCACAGGGACGCCACGACCACCTCGTCGTCGGCCCCGGCGCGCTCGGCGCGGGTCGCGGTCTGCAACGAGTGCGTCAGCTGGTCGACCGCGAACCCGTCGGTCAGCTCCGACAGGGACCGCAGCATCCCCAGCACCCGGTCGGCGACCCGACCCTGGTGCTCCATCGTCTGCTTGCCGATCACCGCCCACTGCTCGGCGGTGGACTCGTCCATCCGGGTGAAGGTCGTCGGTGCGTCCGTGGTCGTCATGGCCCCATTCTCCCACGCCGAGGCCTCGCCGAGTACCGTCCGGCCGGTGGACCTCCAGGAGCTCGGCGGCGTCACGCTTCCCGACGCCGACGGGACCCCCCACCCGCTCGGCGACTACTGGGCCGACCGGGCCGTCATCCTGGTCTTCCTGCGCCACTTCGGTTGACTGCTCTGCCGGGAGCACGCGGCGCAGTTGCGTGACCGCTACGAGGAGATCCGGGCCCGAGGAGCGGATGTCGTCGCCGTCGGGACCGGTGACCGCGGGTACGCGGCGGCGTTCACCGCCGACGAGCATGTCCCGTTCCCGGTGCTCGTCGACGACCACGCCGACGCCGCCCGGGCCGCGTCGGTGCGACGCGTCCCGTTCGTCCGGCTCATGATCGACGCTCGATCGTGGGCCGGGACCCGCCGGGCCCGGGCCGGTGGGCACCGGATCCACCGCGCCGGGAAGCGCGTCACGCAGCTGGGCGCCACGTTCGTGATCGGGCCCGGCGCCGAGCTCCGCTACGCGCACATCGACGACCACTCCGCCGACCACGCACCCATCGACGACGTCCTGGCGGCCCTTCCCACCTGAGCCGCCGCGCGGCGCACCACCCGAAACACACCCGACCCGCGACCTGGACCGCGTAGCGTTCCGAGCATGTCGACCGGCGAGGCCACCGTCACCGGTCTCGACGACACGATCGTCATCCACCGCGACGAATGGGGCATCCCGCACGCGCGCGCCGCGACCGCGCACGACGCGTTCGTCGCGCAGGGATTCGTGCAGGCCGAGGACCGCCTCGGTCAGCTCGACTACGACCGCCGGCGCGCCTACGGACGGTGGGCCGAGGTCCGCGGTCGCGCCGCGGTCGAGTTCGACGTCTTCACCCGCCGCGCCGGTCTGCGCCGAGCCGCGCGCCTCGAGTACGACGCCCTCGACCCCGAGAGCCGATCGGTCCTCGACGCGTACGCCCGCGGCGTCAACGCGTACCTCGAGCTCGGTCGCGCCCTCCCGACCGACCTCACCCTCGCCGGTGTCACCCCCGAGCCCTGGGAGCCCTGGGACTCCTGCGCCGTCTTCCTCGTCCGTCACGTCGTCTTCGCGAGCTGGCAGAAGAAGCTGTGGCGGGGCCGGCTGGCGCAGCTCCTCGGCGCCGAGACCGTGGCCCGGCTCGAAGGCCTCGGCGACGCCGACGTCCCCCTGATCGTGCCGCCGGGAGCGAGCGGCGCCCCGATCACCATCGACCCGAACGCGCTCGACACTGTGATCACGGCGATGGCCGACGCCAGCGACGCCGGGGGCTCGAACTCGTGGGCCCTCGCCGGTCGCCGCACCCGGTCCGGGGCGCCGCTCGTCGCCGGCGATCCGCACCGTCTCGTCGAGGTGCCCAACGTCTACTACCAGTGCCACCTCGCCTGTCCCGACTTCGACGCCGTCGGCCTGGCCTTCGTCGGCGTCCCCGGCTTCCCCCATTTCGGGCACACCGCGCGCGTGGCGTGGTGCGTCACCAACGCGTACGGCGACTACCAGGACCTCTACGTCGAGCGACTCGACGGGGCCGCACCGTCCCGCACCGAGGTCGTGTCGGTCCGGGATGCCGACCCGGTGACCGTCGACTGCTACGAGACGTCGCACGGCCCCGTCCTCTTCGGAGACCCCGCCTCGGGAATCGGGATCGCGCTTCGCGCGACCGCGCTCGCCGAGCCCAGCCGGGGCCTCAACGTCGTCCTCCCGATGCTCCGGGCCCGCAGCGTCGACGACCTCGACGACGTCATGCGGGCCTGGGTCGACCCGGTCAACAACTTCGTGTCCGCCGACGTCGACGG
>DAIMHT010000012.1:0-19122 GCA_036723155.1 Actinomycetota bacterium | reverse complement strand
CATCGGGACGGGCTCCGAGACCAGCGTGCAGCAGCTCTATGACCTCATGGCCCGCACGGTCGGGTTCGAGGAGCCGGCGCGCTACGCGCCGCCTCGAGCCGGCGAGCTTCGCCGCTCAGCGCTGGATCCCGGCCGGGCCGCGATCCACTTGGCGTGGAAGCCGTGGACCACGATCGACGACGGTGTCCAACGCACGATCGACTGGTTCAGCGCCCAACGCGTTGGACGCTGATCACCGCCGGACGCGGAGCGACTCGAGCTCGATCGGCGGCCGGGAACGCGGCTGGTACGACGGGTCGGGGTGGCCCACGAGGACCATCGCGTGGGGGAGCCACCCGTCGTCGAGGTTGAGTGACCGGCCGGCTTCGTCAGGGCAGAAGATCGGGGCCGCCACCCAGCACGACGCGAGGCCCCGGTCCGTGGCCGCGAGCATCAGGTTCTCGACCGCGGCGCCGAGCGCGAGCAGCGCCATGCCCCACTCGGCCCGCTGGCGAGGCTCGTCGGGATAGTGATCCAAGCCGTCGTCGGTGAGGCATCCGAGCACCACCGCCGGTGCTGTCTCGATCCGCCGGTGAGACGCGTCGACGAGCGCGTCGATGCGCGCCGGCTCCAGCCCGTCACCCGCGAGGTCGGATCGCCACCGTTCGCCCATCCCGGCGGCGAGCGCGGCCTTCGCTTCCGGCGTGTCGATCACGACCCACCGCCACGGCCGGGAATGGTGGGGAGCCGGGGCCAGGCACGCCGCCGCGACCAGCGCGTCGACCACGTCGGGGTCGATCGGCTCGGGGCGGAAGGCACGGATCGAGCGGCGCGCCTCGAGGAAGGCGGGCACGCTCGTCATCGGAACAGGTCCTCACCCGGCGCGCGCACCAGCTCCCGGGCCGAACCCTCGCGCCGCCACGCCCCCTCGAGGCCACGCACGATCGCGGCGGGGATCGCCCGGGACTTGCCCATGACCAGCTCCGCGGCACCGGCGATCTCGTCGGCGACCGCCACCTCGGTGACCTGGAGCTCCCGGCCCAACGCGTCGGTCTCGCCGCGCAGGTCGACGACCGCGGCGAGACCCGCGACCCCGATGGCGACATCGGTGAGCCCCAGGCGCCAGGCGCGGCCGAAGGTGTCCGAGACGATCACCGCGACGTCGACGCCGGTGTGCGCCCGCACCGCGTCGCGCACATGACGCGCCGACCGGTCGGGGTCGAGGGGGAGCAGCGCCGCCCAGCCGGTCTCGACGTTCGACAGGTCGATCCCCGCGTTGGCGCACACGAACCCGTGACGGGTCTCGGAGATCACGAGGTCGCCTCGGCGCCGCAACACGCGAACCGATTCGGAATCGATGAGCGCCCGACGCGCGTCACGGTCGTCGGGGTCGAGGCGGACCAGGCGGTCTTCGGCCTTCGAGATGACCTTCTGGGTCACGACCAGACAGTCGCCGTCGGCCAGCGGCGTGCCTTGCGCCCGGGCCGCGTCGCTGACGAAGGCCGCGACCTCATCGCCGGGCCGGACCTCGGGGATCCCGGCGACCGGGATGATGGTCAGCGTCACGCCACGGCAGCGAGGGTGTCGCGTGCCAGCGCGGCCGCGATGCGCTCATCGCGCATCAACGTGTCGGCGACCACGGCATGCACACCCAGGGCTTCGATGCGCGGCACCGCCTCGGCGTCGGCCGTGTCGATGACCAGCGTGGCGCAGAGGTCCCGGTAGGCCTCGGCGACGCCGACGCAGGACACCTCGATGCCGAGCGGGCCCATGAGCCGATCCGCGGGGCCCTTGACCGGCCGTCCGCCGATGATGGGGCTGACGCCGACGACGCGGTCGCGGCGGGAGCGGAGCAGCTCGCGGATCCCGGGGACGGCGAGAATCGGCCCGATGGAGATCACGGGGTTGCTGGGGCAGATCAGGATCGTCTCCGCGGCGCGGATCGCCTCGGTGACGCCGGGCGCGGGACGGGAGCGGCTGGCCCCCTCGAAGCGGACGCTCAGGACCGGAGGTTCCGCCCGGTCCCGGACGAACCACTCCTGCATCGCCAGCTCGTCGGCGGTGCCGCCCGGGCCCTGAACCGTGATTCGGGTGGCGACGGGCTCGTTGCTCATCGGCAGGAGCCGGGTGTGCACGCCCCATGCGGTCGCGATCTCGTCCGTCACCTCGGTCAGGGACGCCCCGGCGCGGCGGCGGGCGCTGCGGTAGAGGTGAGTGGCGAGGTCACGGTCACCGAGCCGGAACCAGGTCGGGGTCCCGTAGCGCTCCAGCGCGTCCATGGCGGCGAAGGTCTCACCGACGAGACCCCAGCCGGTCTCGGGGTTGTTGGCCCCGGCGAGGGCATAGGTGACGCTGTCGAGGTCCGGGCACACCCACAAGCCGTGGAACTCGTCGTCGTCACCGGTGTTCACGATGGCGGTCACGTCGGCGGGCGCGACGACGTCGACCAGCCCGCACAAGAAGCGGGCGGCCCCGACACCTCCGGCCAGCGCGGCGAGCACGCCGAGACGTTACGCGACGAACCCCCCGGCCTCGACCGGGGGGTTCGTCGACGTTCGTCGGTGGTCAGTCCGTCGGCTTGGTGGCCGAGCTCGACTTGGCGACGGTGGACTTCGGGTTGGCCTTCGATGTCACCAGCGGACGGGACGACGGGGTGACCTCGTCGACGACCCGGCGGACGGTGGCGCCGACCTGCTCGAGGACCGGCTCGACCCGGGCGCGCACGTCGGCCACGAGGGGCTCGACTCGCTCGCCGAGCTGGGTCACGACGGGCTCGACGCGGGCCTGGACCTCGGTGCGGACCGACTCGGCCGCGGCGCGGGCCTCGCCCGCGACGGTGGCGGCCTGGTCCCGGGCGGTCTTGGCCGTCTCGGTCACCCGCTCCTGGGCCGCCCGGCGGCGGACCTGGGCCTGCTGGAAGCCGAGCACGCCGATGCCGACCACGGTGTAGGCGGCGTCCTCGGCGCGCTGGCGGACGTCTTGGATGATGGTGTCGGTGCTCACGTCGCTCCTCGAAGGTTGCGGTGGGGGATCGCTTTCGCTAGCCACAATACGCGATAGTGCTAACTATTGCAAGCACTGGGAGAGGGTCCCAACGGTGGGCCTGCCGCCTATTCTCGGGCCAGCCGATGAGCCTGCCCGACGACGACCTCGACGGAACCGACCTCCCGCCCGAGCTCGGCGAGCAGGACGAGGACCCGCTCGACGCGGCCCCGGCCGTCGTGGTCGTGGTGGTGACCCGCAACCCCGGGCCGTTCCTCGAATCGGGCCTCGACGCGTTGCGGGTCCAGGACTATCCCGCGCTGTCGGTCCTCGTCGTCGACGCCGGATCGGCCGTCGACCCGGGCCCCCGGGTCGCCGCGGTCCTGCCCGACGCCTTCGTCCACCGGGCGCCGGGAGGCCGCCCCGGGTTCGGGGGCGCCGCCAACGAGGCCCTCGAGGTCGTCGACGGAGCCGCGTTCTTCCTCGTCTGCCATGACGACGTCGCCGTGGCCCCCGACGCGGTCCGCCTGCTGGTCGAGGAGGCGTATCGCTCGAACGCCGCGATCGTCGGACCGAAGCTCGTGTCTTCGGACGACCCCGAGGTGCTGCTCGAAGTGGGCCGCTCCATCGACCGGCTCGGCGGGTCGCACACCGGCATCGAGCCGGGAGAGCTCGACCAAGAGCAGCACGACGCGGTCCGCGATGTCTTCTACGTCTCGAGCGCGGCGCTGCTCGTGCGCGCCGACCTGTTCGCCGAGCTCGGCGGCTTCGATCCCGACACGTTTCCCGGGTCCGAGGACCTCGACCTCTGCTGGCGGGCGCGTCTCGCCGGCGCCCGGGTCGTCGTCGCCCCCGACGCCCGCGTCGCGCACGTCGAGGCCGCCGCGGCCCGGCGCCCGGGGGACGCGCCGACCGCCCGGGAGGTCGCTCGCCGTCGGGTTCGTGTCCTGCTCACCTGTTACTCGTTCACGTCGCTGCTGCGCGTCATCCCCTTCGGCATCGCGCTCGCGTGCTTCGAGGCCGTGGTCTTCGCTCCGACGCCGCGTCGACGACAGGCGACGGCGGTCATCGGGGCGTGGCGATGGAACCTGGTCCGTCTCGGCCGGGTGCGCGCCGCGCGACGACGGGCGCAGGCGCTGCGGACGATCCACGATGGCGAGCTCCGGTCGCTCCAGGTCGGCGCGGGCGCCCGGGTGGGGGCGTTCCTCACCCAGCACAGCGCGGACGAACGCATCGAGTCGCTCGAGGACCGGGTTCGCGACACGCTGGAAACGCTCGGAGCGGCCCTGGTCCATCCGGCGTCGCTGGCGCTGGCGGCCTTCGCGCTGGTGGTCATCCTCGGATCCCGCGACTTCTTCTCGTCGGGTGTCCCCGCCGTCGGGTCGTTCGCGGCCTGGCCCGGCGTCCGGGCCCTCGCGGGCGCGTTCGGTTCCGCGTGGCGGTACACCGGCCTCGGTTCGACCGCGGCCCCGCCGCCGGCGTTGGCGTTGATGGCGGGACTCGGGACGGTCCTGGCCGGCAGCGTCGGCTTCGCCCAGGCCCTGCTCGTGACCGCGGCGATCCCCGTGGGAGGGGTCGGGGCGATGCGCCTCGCCCGCCAGATCGGCGCGGAGCGCACCGGGATGCTCATGGCCGCCGTCGCGTACGGGGCCAGTCCCGTGCCCCGCAACGCGATCGCGCAGGGTCGACTCGGTCCGCTGATCCTGTTCGCGCTGGCGCCCTACCTCGTGCTGCTCCTCGTCCGCGTCGGCCGCTTCGATCCCGAGGCGCGAACCGGCCGCCGCCAGCTGCTCGGCCTGGCGATCGGCACCGCGGTCGCCACGGCCTGGTTCCCGCCCGCGGCGCTGGTGCTCATCGCCGCCGCGCTCGCGTTCTGTCTCGCCAGCGTCGTCGTCGGCGGGTCCCGGGCCGCGTTCCGGGCGCTCGGGGCGTCCCTCGTCGGAGCGGGCGGCGCCGCCGTGTTGTTGGTGCCGTGGACGGCCACGGTCGCGCACGCGACGAAGGACCGGGCCGCGTTCGGCTTCGCCTTCTACCCGCACATCACCTTCAGCCAGCTCATCCGGTTCGACACCGGGCCCGCCGGTGCCGGCATCGCGCCCCTCGGTCTGGTGGCCGCCGCCGCGCTGGCGCTCGTCCTCACCTCCGGGCCCCGACTCCAGTGGGCGGCGCGGGCGTGGCTGCTGACCCTCGTGGCGTGGGCCGCGGTCTTGGTCCCGGCCCGGCTCGCACCCGGCACCGCGGTGCCGGCACCCGAGGGGATCCTCTCGCTCGGCGCGCTCGGGATCGCCCTCGCCGGCGGCCTCGCGGTGTCGAGTCTCCGTCAACGCCGCTGGGGGTGGCGTCGAATCGCCGCGGTTGCGGCCACCGCCGGGGTCGCGCTCGGCGGGATCGGGTTCGCGGCCGACGCCCTCGACGGTCGTTGGCACGCGCCGACCACGTCGTGGCCATCGCAGCTGGCGTTCACCCGCGACCAGCAGTTCCAAGGCCAATTCCGCATCCTGTGGGTCGGTGACCCCGGCGTGCTGCCCCTCGACCCGGCCCGGGTCGCGACCGGTCTCGGGTACACGCTGACCCGGAACGGTCCCGGCGACGCCCGGGAGCTGCTGCGCGCCCCGGTGACCACCACCCGCGACCCCGTCGCCGACGCGGTCACGGCCGCGGTCAGCGGCCGGACCAGTCGACTCGGTCGCATCGTCGCCCCCATGGGCGTCCGCTACATCGCGGTCCCGCTCCGGTCCGGGCCTGGCGGCGTCGCCGGCCGCACCCCCGCGGCGCTCGAAGCGGCCCTGCAGGACCAACTCGACCTGGCCCGCCTCGGGAGCGACAGCGCGATCCAGCTCTACGAGAACGAGGCCTGGTTCCCGGGCCGCACCATCGTCCGCGGCCGCCACGCCTCGATCCCCGCCCGTCCCGCCGACCCTGCCCGGGCCGCGGCCAGCATCGACCTCAGCGGAAGCCATCCGCTGGGGAACGGGCCGTCGGCGCCGGGCACGGTGCTGTGGTTCGAGTCCAACGACGCGGGATGGCACGCCACCGCGGCCGGTCATGCGCTCCCGCACCAACCGGCGTTCGGGGTCACCAACCAGTTCCGTCTCGACACCCGCGCCGTGGTCACCATCTCGCACACCGGCCAGGCGCAGCGCTACGGGCTGATCGCCGCCGAGGTGTTCCTCTGGCTGGTGGCCCTGCTCTGGTGGTCGCGCGGCCGGCGAGACCATGATCCCGAACGGGCCGCGGGCCGCGCCGCGGAGCGGGCCGCCCGCGCCGAGCGCCGCCGGACCGGGGACGACAGCTTCGAGTCGACGGTCGAGTTCTGGGAGAGCGGATGACCGCGCGCCGAGCCGCCTCCGTCGCTCGCCTGCCGGCCCTCGTGGCCGTCGCCGCCATCGTGGTCGGTCTGGTCGCCGCGGACCGCGCTGGGCACACCACCGCGCCGTCCATCCGGGCCGCGGCACGACCCGTGTCGGGCTCGTCGGTCCCGCCGGCGGACGCCATCTCGTCCACCTGGTTCTGCGCCGAAGGGACGTCGAGCCCGAGCGGACGCGCCGACGAGACGATCATCGTCGCCAACCTGGCCCGGAAGCCGGTGACCGCGACGATCACGGTCCTCACCGGCTCCGACCACGCCCCCGCGTCTCGCACCGTGCCCGTCCCGGCGCTCGGGCAGCGCCGAGTCGTGGTCTCCTCGATCGTCGCCGACGCCGAGCCGGGGGTCGTCGTCGAGGTGCCGAGCGGATCGGTCGCCGTCGAACACGAGCTCCAACGCGGCAGCGCCACGACGATCGGCGCGTGCGCAAGGCAGTCCGCCTCCAGCTGGTACTTCGCGGGCTCGGACACCAGCCGCGGCGCGGAAGACTGGCTGGCCCTGTTCAACCCATACGGCGACGACGCGATCGTCGACCTGACCTTCCTCACCCCGGACGGTGTCCAGGCCCCCGGGCCCGCGCAAGCGCTCGTCGTGCCGCGCCGGTCCCGGGTATCGGTCGCGGTGCACGACCTGATCCTCCGGCAGAGCCCCCTCGCGATCCAGGTGCACGCCCGCACCGGTCGGCTCGTCGCCGAGCAGTCGTTGCGCTACGACGGCACCGACGGTCGCCTCGGGCTCGCCACCGCGCTCGGCTCCACCGGCTTCGCCCGCCACTGGACCGTCCCCACCGGCGTCGGTGACACCGGCACCACCGCCAACGTCGCGATCGCGAACTTCGAGAACCGCGGCACCACCGTGAACGTCAGCGTCACGCTCGACGGCAGCCAGTCGCTGCCTCGACAACGAGTGACGATCCCGTCGATGGGTGTCACGCAGGTCGGCCTCAGCCAACGGGTCCCTCCGGGGAGCGGCTTCTCGGTGATCGTCGACGCCGGCCACCAGACTCCGGTGGTCGTCGAGCTGCTCGAGCAGTGGGCGCCGCCAGCGACCGTCTCAGGGACGGCGACGACGTTCGGGTCCACGGTCTCGGCGTCACGGTGGGCGTTCGCGGCCGGCCGGGTCGATGACAGCGGCGACGCGCAGCTCGTGGCGTTGAACGTGTCGAAGCGATCGCTGACCGTCGAGCTGCTGGCCTACACCGGCGGCAATCCGAACAGCCCCTCGAGCGCGCTCGCCCAAGCCGTCGGGCCGGGCAAACGCGTCGTCTTCGACCTCTCCCAGAACGGCGTCGGTGCGGACCAGGTCCTCGTGCTCAAGGCCGACGGGCCCATCGTCGCCGGACGCGCCGTGCTGAGCCCCAACCCCGGGCTCAGCCTCGGCCTCCCGGAGCTGGGGTGACGGCCCGGCTCGTCATCGCCGCCGCGATCCTGATCGTCGCGCTCGGTGTGTCCTGGTGGCTGCGCCGCCGCCGCCCGGAAGGGCCACCCCGCGACGCGTACCCCGTCCCCCGCCAGCTCGACCGCGCCGACTTCGACCGCCCCGACGCCGCGTGGCTCGTCGCGTATTTCTCATCGGAGGTGTGCGACTCCTGTCAGGGTCTGGGACCCAAGGTCGCGGCCCTCGAATCGAGGGCGGTCGCGACGTGCGAGCTCGATTACACCGACCGTCGCGACCTGCACGAGCGCTACGACATCTCGGCGATCCCGATGATCCTCCTCGCCGACGACGCCGGGGTGGTGCACCGGGCGTTCATCGGCGCCACGACCGCCACCGACCTGTGGGCGTCCCTGGCCGAGCTCCGCGACCCCGGCTCGACGCCGGAGCCGTCTCTCGGCGAGCTGGACTGAGGCGGGTTACGCGCCCCGGGCTCGGGGCCGGGCTGCGGCCTTCCTCGGCTTGCGGCCGCCGTTGTCGGCCGGAGGCTTGACCTCGGTCACGGTGCCGTCGGCGCGCTTGACCTTGCGGAACCCGCCGGCCTTGCGGCCCATCGCGTAGTCCACGATGCGGGACACCTCGTCGCCGTCGAGGGTCTCGTGCTCCAGGAGGGCGCGCGCGACGCCGTCGAGGCCGCGCCGGTGCAGCCGCAGGATCCGCCGGGCCCGACTCTCCTCCTGCCGCAAGATGCGCTCCACCTCTTCGTCGATGACGCGCGCGGTGTCGTCGGAGTAGTCCCGGGTGTGCACGAGGTCCTCACCGAGGAACACCGGTCCCTGCGCGCCCCACGCCATCGGCCCGATCCGCTCGCTCATGCCCCACTCGCGGACCATCTTGCGGGCCAGCTCGGTGATGCGCACCAGGTCGTTCTGCGCGCCGGTCGAGACGTGGCCGAACACGATCTCCTCGGCGAGGCGGCCTCCGAGCGCGACCACGATCGAGTCCGCGATGTACTCCCGCTTGTAGATGTGGCGCTCCTCTTCCGGGAGCTGCTGGGTCACACCCAGGGCCATCCCGGTGGGGAGGATCGTCACCTTGTGGATCGGGTCGGCGTGGTCGAGGACGTAGGCCAGGACCGCGTGGCCGCCTTCGTGGTAGGCGATGACCTCCTTCTCCTCTTCGTTGATCGCCATCGAGTCCCGTTTGAGACCCATCAGCACCCGGTCGCGCGCCGCTTCGATGTCTTCCATGTGGATCTCGGACATGCCCCGCCGCACCGCGAACAACGCGGCCTCGTTCACCAGGTTGGCGAGATCGGCGCCGGCCATCCCCGGGGTGCCGCGCGCCACGATGTCGACGTCGAGGTCGGGGGAGACCCGCTTGTCCCGCATGTGCACCTTGAGGATCGCGGTGCGCTCCTCCTGGGTCGGGAACGGGACGACGATCGTGCGGTCGAACCGACCCGGGCGCAGGAGCGCCGGGTCGAGCACGTCCGGACGGTTCGTGGCCGCCATCATCACGATGCCCTCGGTGGCCTCGAAGCCGTCCATCTCGGCGAGCATCTGGTTGAGGGTCTGCTCGCGCTCGTCGTGGCCGCCGCCGAGCCCCGCGCCCCGCTTCCGGCCGATGGAATCGATCTCGTCGACGAAGATGATCGCCGGAGCCTGCTTGCGAGCGGTCTGGAAGAGGTCACGGACCCTCGCCGCGCCGACACCGACGAACATCTCCATGAAGTCCGAGCCCGTCACCGACACGAACGGCACCCCGGCCTCGCCGGCCACGGCCCGGGCGATCAAGGTCTTGCCGGTCCCGGGCGGACCCATGAGGAGGACCCCCTTCGGGATGCGGGCCCCGATCTGCTTGAACTTCTGGGGGTACTTCAAGAAGTCGACGACCTCGGCGATCTCGGCTTTCACCGCGCCGTACCCGGCGACGTCGGCGAAGGTCGTCTTGGGCTTCTCGGTGGTGTAGACCTTCGCCCGGCTCCGCCCGATGTTCATCACCGCCCCCATCTGGCCTTGCTGTCGCCGGGCGATCCAGACGAAGAGCCCGATGATGAGGAGCACCGGCAGGAGCAACGGCAGCAAGCTCACGAAGAAGTTCGTGTTCGTCTGGGTGTACTGGAAGTCGACGCCTTTGGTCTGCAGCTCCTTGACGGTGCTCGCCTGCAGATCGTTGGTGGGGCCGCTGCTCGTGAAGCTCTTGGTGCCGCTCACCGAATCGTTGAACGTCCCGGTGATGTCGCCGTTCGACTTGTTGAACGTGACCTTCTTGACGTCGCCGCGATCCACGGCTTGCAGGAACTGGGTGTAGGTGAGGCTCTTGGCCGAGCTGCCCCCACCCGAGAACACGTTGGTGAGCGCGAAGATCCCGACGAGGGCGAGGATCAGCAGCCACGGCAGCATGCGGGCCCACGACGGGGGCGGGTTGGCCGGCGGCTGCCGTTCGCCCGGCCGCCGCTCAGGGCCGTTGGCGGGACGACGGCCCGGCGGCATGTCGGAGGGAGGGCGACTCATGGGGGGGCTCCTACGAAGGGGCTTCGGACGGGCGGTGCTCGAACCCCTCCGGCGGGCCCATGGTACGGCCCGGGTCGCCGGGACGTGACTCGGACCCGCTCCGATTGGCCCGCAGCGTCACCGATGACGACCGGATCGGCCCGGTCGGCCACTACCGTGCCGGGATGGAGCCCGACGGCGCCGGGCGGTACGGCACGGCGCCGGCTCGACGGGTCGGGTGGGGCATCCCCGACGCCGCCGTCGCCTTCGTCCTCTCTCTGGTCGCGGCGTCGATCGCGGTGCTGCCGTTCCTCAGCCACAGCAAGCTCCCCAAGCACCTCGAGGTCGACGCGTCGGTCGCGTCGCTGCTGGCCCAGACCGGGACCGTCATCGGATATCTCGCCGTCGCCGCCCGCAAGGGTCGGGGCACCCTCACCGCGGACTTCGGGCTGCGGGTCCGGGTCCGTGACGGCCTCTGGTTCGTCATCGGGTTCGTGCTGTCGATCGTCTTGGGGCTCGTCATCGCCCCGATCGTGTCCGCCGGGCACCTCAGCAACTCATCCCAGGACGTGGTGCGACTCTTCCAGCAGGCCCGGGGCTGGGAGACGGTGGCCTTCGCGTTCGCGGTGCTCGTCGTCGCCCCGATCGGTGAGGAGCTCCTGTTCCGGGGGGCGCTGCTCCGGGGCCTGCTGCGTCGCACCAGCCCGGCGTTGGCGATCTGGGGTTCGGCGTTGGCCTTCGCGCTCGTCCACGTGCTGCTCGACCCCGGGGCCGGGTTCGCGGTCCCCGCCCTCCTGCTCCTCGGGCTCATCTCGGGATATCGGGCCCTGCGCACCGGCGACCTGTCCCAATCCATCCTCTTGCATGCGGGCTTCAACCTCCTCGCCGTCCTCCAGATCCTCACCTGAGCTCAAGTTCGCCGGTGGCCGTGCCGATACCGGTCCGGGTACGGAGACACTGGGAGGCTGAGATGCGCTGTCCGTCGTGCAGCAAGGGCTCGATCATCGAGATCCGGATGCAGATCGCCGGTGAGGACCTCACGTTCCGCCGCTGTGGTCGCTGCGAGCTGCAGTCCTGGACCAACCCCGACGGCCGCGTCCCCCTCAGCCGCGTACTCGAGCTCGCCCGCACCTCCTGAACCCACCCGACCCGCAGCCTCGGCCGGGTCGGCGGTGATGCCCTTACCCCCAGCGGCCATGGCAGGCTAAGGCCCATGGCCGCGACGACCGTGCGGGACGCGCCCGCCGCGGCCCCCGACGAGACCGAACCCCCCGCCCCCCCGTGGTGGTCGCGGGTCGAGGTCTGGATCGGGCTGCTGATCGTCGTCGCCTGCTGCGTTTTCATCTTCGTCCAGCTCGACCCCCGGCTGCTGCTCCGCAACACCACCGCCTCCGGCGGCGACACCGGCGCCCACGTGTGGTGGCCCGCGTACCTGCGCGACCACCTGCTGCCGTGGCGCCTCGCGGGCTGGAGCCCCGACTTCTACGCCGGGTTCCCCGCGGGCCAGTTCTACTTCCCGGTGCCCGCGCTGCTCATCGTCGGGCTCAACCTCGTCATCCCCTACAACGTCGCGTTCAAGCTCGTCACCGCGCTCGGCCCGATGCTGCTCCCCGTCGGCGCCTACGTGTTCGCCCGGGGGATCCGAGCCCCGAACCCGGCGCCGGCCGCGCTCGCGGTCGCCGCGACCGGCTTCTTGTTCTTCAACGGCGACCCCGGCACCTCCCAGGCGGACAAGGGGATCGCGTTCAACCAGCACATCATGGGCGGCAACCTCGCCAGCAACCTCGCCGGCGAGTTCTCCTTCACGCTCGCGCTGGCGTTCATGCTGCTCTTCCTCGGGACCCTGGCGTGGGCCCTGCGCACCCGCCGGGCCCCGTGGCTCCCTGCGGTCCTCCTCGCGGCGACGATGATGAGCCACCTCGTCGTCGGGGTCTTCGCGCTCGTCGGCGCCGCGGTGGTGTTCCTCGGGGCCCGTCCCCGCTCGACGGTGCCCCGGCCCGGGGCCCAGCGGGCCGTCGCCGGGGGCGTCCTCGCCGCGGCCGGAGTGGTCCTCGCGCTCATCTCGGGGAGCGTGCTCGTGGGTGGGCTCCTCGTCGTCGTCGGCCTCGGGATCGTCGCGTTCGAGGTCTGGCCCGCGGTGACACTCGGCCGCGCCGCCGCGATCGGTGGTGTCGGCGCGCTCCTGACCGCGGTGTGGAGCGTCCCGCTCGTCGCGACGCTCCAGTACACGACCGACATGCGCTACGGGGCCATCGGGGTCAGCAAGGACAGCGCGACCTACGGGCGGTACCTGTTCCCCTCGTACCTGTTCGGCGGCCACGGTCCGTACCCGTGGCAGTGGGGCCTCCGGGGGGCGCTGCCCTGGCAGTGGGGCGCGACGGCGCTCATCACGATCGCGATCATCGGCGGGATCGTCGCTCGACGGCGCTCGACGATCCTCCTCGTGACGCTCACCGCGGCGTCCGGTCTCCTCTTCTACGTCTGGGCCAGCATCCAGTTCGCGCCGGCGTGGAACCTGCGGCTGCTGCCGTTCTGGTACCTGTGCGTGTTCTTGCTCATGGGCCTCGGCGTCGCCGAGCTGGTCCGCGGCGCGGTGTGGCTGGCCCGACGTCTGGCCGAACGGCGTCACCTCGCGCTGGGGCGCTACGGGCCGCGCCGGACGGTGCAGCTCGTCGCCGTCGCCACCGCCGGGATCCTCACGCTGCTCCTCGCGCTCGGCGCGTTGGTGAACATCGATCGCAGCAAGGACTTCCTCCCGTACTGGATCAAGTGGAACGAGAGCGGCTACCAGGACCTCCAGGGGCAAGGGCCCGGGCTGAAAAAGGCGTACCCCGAGTACCGCCGGCTCATCGACACCATCGACCGTCTCCACCCCGGCCGGGTGATGTGGGAAGGCGGCGCCGCGCTGAACATCTACGGCACGCCCCTCGCCTTGATGCTGCTGCCGTACTGGACGAACGGGCGGTTCCCCTCCATGGAGGGCCTGTACTACGAATCGTCGGCGACGACGCCGTACGTGTTCATGACCGCGGCCACCGTGGATGCGACCGGCAACGCGTCGAACCCGGTGCGGGGCGTCACCTACCGCTCCTTCACCGACTTCTCGCTCGGGGTCCGCTACCTGCAGCTCCTCGGCGTGCAGTACTACGTCGCGCACTCCGCGTCGGCGAGCCACGCCGCCGACACCGACCCCCGGCTCTCGCTCGTGGCCACGAGCGCCACCGCCCCCGGCGGCATCGCTCCCGACACCTGGAGGATCTACCGGGTGGCGAACGCACCGGCGGTCGAGCCCGTCGCCTACCAGCCCATCGTCGTCGCTTCGTTGTCGGCGTCCGAGCAGGCCCTCTGTCGCCGTCAAGTGCTCGCGGCCGGGGTCGAACCGAACCAGTACAAACGCCACGACTGGCAGGACTGCATCGGTGTGCCCTGGTTCAACGACCCGTCGGCGCTCGACCGTCCCCTCGTCGCCGACGGGCCGACCAGCTGGCAGCGCGCCCAGCCGTCGGTCGCGTTGACCGCGACCAAGCAGACCCTCCCGGCCGTGACCGTCACCCGCATCCACCAGACCGACTCGAGCGTGTCGTTCCACGTCTCGCGCACCGGCGTGCCGATCCTCGTGAAGACCTCGTACTTCCCGAACTGGACCGTGCAGGGTGCCCGCGGCCCGTACCGGTCCACGCCGAACTTCATGGTCGTGGTCCCCACCAGCAAGGACGTCCGCCTCACCTACGGGACGACCACCGCCGAATGGGGAGGCCGGGTCCTCACCCTCCTCGGCGTCGCCGGACTCGGGGTCCTGGTGTGGTGGGGCCGACGGAACCGAAGGGCCCGCCAAGTAGGTTGACCGGCGCGTGACAGCCCAGTCGGCGTCTCTCGACGTCATCTTCAAGGCCTACGACATCCGGGGTGTGTACCCGGACGAGCTCGACGAGACCACCGCCCGCGCCGTGGGCAACACCTTCGTCACGTTCACCGGTGCCGCCCGGGTCCTCGTCGGACGCGACGCCCGCCCGTCGTCCGAGCCGCTCGTCGCGGCGTTCCTCGACGGCGCGACCCTCGCCGGCGCCGACGTGGTCGACCTCGGCTTGGCGTCGACCGATCTCGTCTACTTCGCCTCCGGCGCCTTGGATGCCCCCGCAGCGATGTTCACCGCGAGTCACAACCCCGCCCAGTACAACGGCATCAAGCTCTGTCGCGCCGCGGCGGCCCCCGTCGGTGAAGCGACCGGCCTCACCGAGATCAAGGCCCACATCGCCGCGGGGCAGTTCGACACCGCCGAGACCCCCGGCACCGTCGAGCGGCGCGACCTCCTCCCGGAGTTCGTCACCCACGTCCGCTCCTTCATCGACGTCGAGACCCTGCGGGGCCAGCGTCTCGTCACCGACACCGCCAACGGCGTCGGTGGCCTCGTCGTCCCCGCGGTGTTCGACGGGCTGCCGGTCGAGCTGCGCATGCTCTTCGCCGACCTCGACGGCACCTTCCCGAACCATCCCGCCGACCCCATCCAACCCGAGAACCTCAAAGACCTCCAGCAGGCCGTCGTCGAATCGGACGCCGACGTCGGCCTCGCCTTCGACGGCGACGCCGACCGCGTCTTCCTCGTCGACGACCGAGCCGAGCCCCTCTCCGGGTCGCTCACCACCTCGATCGTCGCCGCGTCGACGCTGCGCCGCCTCGCCCCCGACGCCAGCGACGCCGACCGGACGATCGTGCACAACCTGATCTGCTCGAAGGCGGTGCCCGAGATCGTCCGGGAGCTCGGCGGCATCCCGGTGCGCACCCGGGTCGGCCACTCGTACATCAAGCAGGTGATGGCCGAGACCGGCGCCAGCTTCGGGGGCGAGCACTCCGGCCACTACTACTTCCGGCGCAACTACCGGGCCGACTCCGGGATCATCGCCGCGCTCGTCACCCTCGAGACCCTCGCTCGCGCCGGGATGACGCTCTCCGAGCTGCGCCGACCGTACGAGCGCTACGTGCAGTCGGGTGAGATCAACCGCCGGGTCGAGGACCCGCCCGCGGTCATCGAAGCCGTCGCCGCCGCGTCCACCGGAGTGGCCCAAGATCGACTCGACGGCCTCACCGTCGACCACGGCGACTGGTGGTTCAACCTGCGACCCAGCAACACCGAGCCGCTCCTGCGCCTCAACCTCGAGGCGGCCGACGAGGCGTCCTGCCGCCAGCACACCGCCGAGATCCTCGACCTGCTCGGCGGCGAGGCAGACTGACGCCGTGACACTCGACCCGAAACTGCTCGACATCCTGGCCTGCCCCGAGGACAAGGGGCCGTTGCTGTACTTCGCCGACGAATCGTCGCTGTACAACCCCCGGCTCAAGCGTCGCTACGCCGTCCGGGACGACATCCCGATCATGCTCATCGACGAAGCCGAGACGGTCGACGACGCCGAGCACGACCGGCTGCTCGCCAAAGCCGCCGCTGAGGGCATCCAACCGACCTTCGAGGCGTAGCCCCGGTGCCTGTCGACTCGCTCGGCTTCCTCGGCGTCGTCGAGGGGCTCCCCGAGCAGCTCGCGACCGCCCACGAGCAGGCCACGATGACCCTGGACCGGGCGCCGCTCCCACACGCCGACCAGATCGACAACATCGCCGTCCTCGGCATGGGGGGATCCGGGATCGCCGGCGACGTCCTCCGGGCGGTCGCGAGCTCGCTGCCGGTCCCGATCGTGGTGCTGAAGCAGATCCGCGTCCCCGCGTTCATCGGGCCGCGAACCCTCGCCTTCGCGGTGTCGTACTCCGGCAACACCGAGGAGACCAACGCCATGGCGGCCGGTGCGCTCGACGCCGGCGCCCGGGTCATCGCGGTCACCTCCGGCGGCGAGCTCGGTGCCCTCGCCGCGTCGCGTGGCGCGGTCCACGTCCCGTGCGCCGACGGCTACGTGATGCCCCGCGCCGCGGTCGGGGCGCTCGTGGCACCGCTGTTCATGGCCCTGTTCCATGTCGGCCTGTACCCCGAAGCCCACGCGTTGCTCATGCAAGCCCAGGCCCAGCTCAAACACCGTTCGGATCAGTGCCGACCCGACGCGGGCCCGACGAACCCGGCCCGGGAGCTGGCGCGCCGCATCGGGCGCAGCATCCCGCTCATCTACGGCGGTGGGGCCCTCGGGGCGGTGGCCGCCTACCGCTGGAAGTGCGACATCAACGAGAACGCGAAGGCGCCGGCCTTCACGGCCGCGTACCCCGAGCTCGACCACAACGAGATCTGCGGATGGGGCCAACACGGTGACGTCACCCGCCAGGTCATGACGCTGGTGTCGTTGCGTCACGGCTTCGAGGACGAGCGTCTCTCGACCCGCATCGACCGCACCACCGAGATCATCGACGAGGCGCTCCTCCAGGTCCTCGAGGTGCAAGCCGAAGGCGAGGGACGCCTCGGCCAGCTGCTCGACCTCATGTACCTCGGCGACTGGGCCTCCTATTACCTCGCCCTCGACAACGACGTGGACCCCGGCCCGATCGATGCCATCACCCAGCTCAAGGCCGCCGTCGCCGCCGACTAGGCTGATTCGCAGTCGGGCTTCCGCTGTCACCCGGTGATCCGGGCCGACTCCCCAACATTCGTGCGCGTGTCGTCGCGCCCGATCATCTCCGGAGGAGTCCCATGACCACGACCGCACCCGCCCCCCGACCGACCGACCGCCCCGACTTCAAAGTCGCGGACCTGTCCCTCGCCGACTTCGGCCGCAAGGAGATCGAGCTCGCGGAGCACGAGATGCCAGGCCTCATGGCGATGCGGGAACGCCACACCGCGCAGCAACCCCTCGCCGGCGCCCGCATCACCGGCTCGTTGCACATGACCGTCCAGACCGCGGTCCTCATCGAGACCCTCATGGCCCTCGGCGCGCAGGTCCGCTGGGCGTCGTGCAACATCTTCTCGACCCAGGACCACGCCGCGGCGGCGATCGCAGCCCGCGGCATCCCGGTGTTCGCGTGGAAGGGCGAGACCCTCGAGGAGTACTGGTGGTGCACCGAGCAGGCGCTCCGCTGGCCCGCCGACGCGGACGGTCACGACGGCCCGACGCTGATCCTCGACGACGGTGGTGACGCCACCCTCGCCGTGCACAAGGGCGTCGAGTTCGAACGGGCCGGATCGGTGCCCGACGCGACCGACGCCGATTCCGAGGAGTGGCGGGTGGTGCTCGGCATGCTGCGCCGCGTCCTCGCCCAGGACAACCGGCTCTGGCACCGGATGGCCGACGGTCTGCGCGGTGTCACCGAAGAGACCACCACCGGCGTGCATCGCCTCTACCAGATGCACGACGCCGGAACGCTGCTGTTCCCGGCCATCAACGTCAACGACTCGGTCACCAAGTCGAAGTTCGACAACCTCTACGGGTGTCGCCACTCCCTCGTGGACGGGATCTGTCGGGCCACCGACGTGATGCTCGCGGGCAAGGTCACCGTGGTGTGCGGCTACGGCGACGTCGGCAAGGGGTGCGCCCAGTCCCTACGGGGCCAAGGCGCGCGGGTCGTCATCACCGAGATCGACCCGATCTGCGCGCTGCAAGCCGCGATGGAGGGCTACCAGGTCCTCACGCTCGAGGACGCGGTCGACACCGCCGATCTGTTCGTCACCGCGACGGGGAACCGCAACATCATCACCCTCGACCACATGCTGCGGATGAAGCACAACGCGATCGTGGGCAACATCGGCCATTTCGACAACGAGATCGACATGGCGGGGCTCGCGGCCCTGCCCGGGGTCGAGCGGATCAACATCAAGCCGCAGGTCGACGAGTGGCGCTTCCCCGACGGCCACTCGATCATCGTCCTCGCCGAGGGTCGGCTGTTGAACCTCGGGTGCGCGACCGGGCACCCGAGCTTCGTGATGTCGAACAGCTTCACCAACCAGGTGCTGGCCCAGATCGAGCTGTACACGCACCCCGACTTCTACGAGCGCAAGGTGTACACGCTGCCCAAGCACCTCGACGAGGAGGTGGCCCGCCTCCACCTCGACAAGCTCGGCGTGCGCCTCACGACGCTCACCGAGGACCAGGCCAGCTACCTCGGCGTGCCCGTCTCCGGCCCGTACAAGCCCGAGCACTACCGGTACTGACGTCCGGGCGACCGGGCCGCTCCGGGGCTTTGCCCGGGTCGGCCCGGGATGCCCGTTGCTCGGCGCCGCCCGGCGCCGTACCCTCCGCGGTGCCTGACCCACCGGCATCGGGGAGGCGCCGATGATCGTGACCGTGCGCGGTACGAACGTGCCCGTCCCATCGAGGCTCCGGAACGCGGCCCAACGCAAGCTGGATCGACTCGAGCGTGTCGCCCGCGACGCGTCCCGAGCCGAGGTCGACTTCTCCGAGGAGCGCAACCCCCGGATCCGGGAGCGCCACCGGTGCGCGGTCGTCGTGCACCGGCCGCGCGAGCGCTTGACCGCGCACGCCGCCGCGCTCGATCCTGAGGCGGCCCTCGACCTCGTGGTCGACAAGCTCCGCCACCAGGTGGTCCGGCACAAGGATCGCTGAGCGGCTCAGGCCCGGCGGCGGGCGGTCTCCCATCGTGACGCCAGCGTCAGGACGCTGCCGTCGACGTCGCCGCTGTAGCGGCGGGACACCGAGCCCAGGACCCGGCACGCGGCGCGCCGCGGCTGGGCGGGGCAGGACTGGAGGTCGGCCAGCGGGTCGTGATGGCGCTCGATGAGGAAGACGGTGAAGCTCACCGTGTCGACGCGACGGAACGCCGCCGAGTCGAAGAGTGACTGCTGGTAGGTGAAGGTGCGCTCCACGACGCCGCGGGGGAACGCGTCGTCGGCGAACTGGTACTGGAACGATCCCGCCGGGCTCGGTCGCAACGCGACGTAGTCGATCCGGTCGTAGACGTTGTGGAGGAGCGCTAACGCGAAGGCCTGCGGGTCGGTCTCCTTCGAGAGTCGTTGCAGGAACGCGCTGCGGTCGTTGAACCGGG
>DAIMHT010000011.1:17292-19355 GCA_036723155.1 Actinomycetota bacterium | reverse complement strand
TCCCGTCGACGAACCGCGACGCGGCCAGCCTCGACTCCAGCGACTACACCAACGAGCCGATGGACGTGAGCTTCGTCATCTCCCAGGTCGTCACCCAGAGCGCGGCACCGACCGGACCCCTCTCGGGCCGTGTCGACCCAAACCGAATCGGGGTCGCCGGTCACTCACTCGGCGCCGAAGTCGTCCTCGGCCTGCTCAACCGATGCTGTCGCGACCCGCGCGTCCGGGCCGCGATCTCGCTCGCCGGCTCCGAGCAGTTCAACCCCGGAGAGCCCGCGTTCCCCACCGCCGGCTACTTCGTCGGCCCGCCGATCCCCCTGCTGCTCGTGCACGGCGACGCCGACCACGAGAACCCCTACGACCGCAGCGTCACCGCGTTCGCGGGCGCACCGCCGCCCAAGTTCTTCGAGACCATCCACGGCGGCGACCACCGCCACCCGTACCAGGACGCCCTGACCCGTCCCGGCGCGCACGCCGTCAGCACGATCACCGTCGACTTCCTCGACGCCTACCTCAAAGGCCAGCCCGCTGCGCTGACCCGACTCGGGCAGGACGGGACCGTCCCCAACGTCGCCACCCTCCAAGCCGCGCCCAGCTAACCGGCGCCGGCGGCGCCCGAACGGCCAGCGGCCCGGACACCCCGACAGCGGGAGCGGGCGTCGACACCCGGCGCCCCCCGGGCCGCGCCGACACGAGCGCCGCCTATCCTCGACGCACGAGGCCCGAGCACCGGACCTGACGCCCCCGGAGGACGATGATGGCCCCGCCCGATTCCGAGCATCGCGGATCCCGTGACGAGGGTCTCCAGCCCGAGTCCCCCGACGAGGCCGGTGTCGACGTCCCGCCCGTCGCGATGGAGAAGGTCGAGACCGAACGCCTCGTCGAGAACGAGGTGCGCGCCCGACTCGAAGCGGACGGATTCACCGACGACCAGATCCTGCGGTGGCTCGAGGCCTACTTCGCGGACCACGACGAAGGCGAGCCCGACGAGGTCGTCGCCTGGATCCGCGACCAAGAGTCCCGGTCCCGCGGCGAAACGTAACCACGTGCCGCGCGCCACCGACGACAACTCCAAGCGCGGCGGGTGATGTCGACCAACGCGGCATCACCCCCCGAGATGGCCATCCTCGCCGACGACATCGTGAAGTGCTTCGGCCCCGTCGAAGCCCTCAAGGGGGTGTCACTTCAGGTCCCGACCGGCACCGTCCTCGGGCTGCTCGGCCCGAACGGGGCTGGGAAGACCACCGCGGTGCGGATCCTCACCACCCTGCTACGACCCGATCGGGGCCGCGCCACCGTGCTCGGCGTCGACGTCGTGGCTGACCCCGAACGGACCCGAGCGATGATCGGCCTCGCGGGCCAGAACGCCGCCGTCGACGAGAACCTCACCGCCCGCGAGAACCTCGCCCTGGTCGGCCGGCTGACCCATCAGCCCGCCGCCGGGATCCGGGCTCGCAGCACGGAGCTGCTCGAACGGTTCGACCTGGTCGACGCCGCCGACCGCCTCGTGCGCACCTACTCCGGTGGGATGCGCCGACGACTCGACCTGGCCGCGGCGCTCGTCCACCAGCCCCCCGTCTTGTTCCTCGACGAGCCGACCACCGGCCTCGACCCCCAGGGGCGAACCGAGCTGTGGAACGTGATCGAGGAGCTCGTCGACACCGGCACCACGGTGCTCCTCACCACGCAGTACCTCGAGGAAGCGGACCGCCTCGCGCACCGCATCGTCGTCGTCGATCACGGCGAGGTCATCGCCGAGGGCACCTCCACCGAGCTCAAGGCGCGGCTCGGCGCGACCGTGATCGAAGTGACGTTCGCGGACCGCGGCGCCGCCGAGACCGCGGCGACCCACCTGGGCGCCCTCGGGACGATCACCGTCGACGGTCACACCCTGCGCATCAACGTCGACACTGGCGCGGCCGCGATGCTCGAGGCCGTCCGGACCCTCGACGCGGAGCACCTCGAGCCGGTGACCATGGCGCTGCGCGAACCCACCCTCGACGACGTGTTCCTGTCGCTCACCGGGCACGCGGCCGAACCGGAACCGACCGACGACCCGCCGC
>DAIMHT010000011.1:0-17192 GCA_036723155.1 Actinomycetota bacterium | reverse complement strand
TTCCTGTCGCTCACCGGGCACGCGGCCGAACCGGAACCGACCGACGACCCGCCGCCAGCCCGCCGGCGAGCCCGAAACTCCTAGACGCACCACCTCGGGCGCGTCGGTCAACGCGACGAGTCGAGCCCCAACAGCTCGGTCAACCCGGACGTGGCGATCACCCGCGTCACCGGCCCCGACGCCGCCGCCACCACAAGGAGACGGCCCTCGGCGTCGAGCCGGCGCCAGGCCTGCACGATCACGCTCAGGCCCGTCGAATCGATGAACGAGGCCGCGTCCAGGTTCAACGCGACCTCAGGAACACCGGACTGCGCCGCGTCCAGCAGCGCGGTACGGAGCGCAGGGGCGGCGAGCAGATCGATCTCACCGCTCGCGGTCACGGTGACCAGCTCAGCGTCGACGCTCGTCGACACCTCGAACGGCGGGACCGGACCCATCAGCCCGAGCGTAGAAGCAACGCCGCGGTCACGGCCGCCACCGGTCCCACGGCGTCGGCGAGGCGCCACCGATCTGGGCGACGAACTCTCCCAGGAACCAGCGTCGCAGCTCGACACACGCGTCGGGCGTGGCCAAGTTGAGCAGCTCGCCGCCGCGGCAGAACGCGTCGGCCTCATCGAGCAACGCCCCGAGGCGAAGGCTCGCCTCCCGGGCCGTCTCGGGAACGTCGTACGACAAGTCGATCGTCGCGTCGCCCCGCGCCAGCGCGGCGTCGATCGCGCCCTGGACCAGACCGAAGGTGCCGAACCGGTCGGCGAGCTCCTCCACCAGCGCCAGGAGCCTCGCGGTCACGTGACCCGCGTCGTCAGGAGCGGCGAAGGCGATCAAACGAAACTCTCGTTCCAGGGACTCCTGATGCTGACGGGCCCGCTCGAGCAGCGGCAACGGGACCCCGAGAACCCGAACCTCGACCAGGTCCGGAGCCGCGGCCTCCGACCCGGTCACGGGCTCGTGACTCGCCGCTGGCGAGCCCGCGCCGCGGGTCCGTCGTCACCCGCCTCCGTCCCGGCGGCGCCAACCAGCGCCAGCTCGAACCACACCGTCTTCGACCGGTCGTCGGCGTCGACCCCCCACCGGCTCGCGAGGCGTTCGACCATCTGCAGACCCCGACCGGTCGATGCGCTGCGGTCGTACTGACGCAGCGCGGGAAGCGTCGGCGAGCCGTCCTGGACCCCGACCCGCACCGAGCCGTCATTTGCGGTCACCGTCACAACCATCGGCGTTCGGGCGTGCAAGACGGCGTTGGTCACCAGCTCCGAGACGAGCAGGGCGGCGACCTCGGTCGGTGCCCCGTCGTGACGAGCGAGGCCGTCCGTCACGAACCGACGGGCCGCACCCGGACTCGTCGGTTCCGGCGGAAGCTCAATCGTCGACATCACCGTCACCCCAATTGCCGAATTCACGGTAGCCGGGCACCCCCCGACCGGACGGGTTCATCCGGGCGGTGATCGGGACGATCGGCGCACTCCATCACCCATGGCATCGGCCGACCACACCGCGGTCCGAAGCGCGTCTTCCCGAGCCCGACCACGTCAATCGGGTGGAGGAGGAAGCGCTGCTCGGGGTGCGCATGAAGACCCCCCTGACATCTCGATACGCGGGACAGCATCGGACGGTCGGGTCCGCGACCGGGGACTACCCGGTTGTTGGGCGCGGTATTCGGCGGGCCAACCCGTCGCGTCCTTGTCCGGGCGCGTCGAGCCCATTCGGGGACGACCGCCGGCGTCCGTCGACGGCCAGCCGACTACGGGTACGACTCGGGGTGATCGAGTGGCAGGCGCAACCACCCGACCATGGCGCAGAGCTGCTCGTAGGCCGCGAGGCGGGCGGTTTCGGTCCCGACCGCCTCGGCTTCCTGACAGACCGCGGCGAGGCGCCGGACCATGGTCGGCCCGAGCTCGAGCAGCCCGCCGCTGCCGCCCGTCGCCCATTTCGCCAGCACGTACCGACAGATCGCGCCGACAGGGACGTCGAGGTTCTCGCTCAGGCGCCGGATCGTCTCGAGCGGATCGGTCAGGGAGTAGAGCGCGACGTCGGCTTTGAAGTTGGCGTCGGGGTCGTCGTCGGGCCAGGGCCCGGCCCAGGCGTCGAGGCGCACGACCGGTGCACCGTCATCCTCAGGCATCACACCCCCCGCACCGCGCGGTCGGAACGGTCGCCGACTCAGCTGGCCGGGGGCCCGTCGAGCCCGTACAGACGGGCGCAGTTCCGCCACACGATGTCGTCACGGACCCGCTCGTCGAGCCCGGCCGTGTGTTCCGCCAGGACGTGCTGCGAGTCGGGGAACGTCGAGTCCGAGTGCGGGTAGTCGCTGGCCCACATCAACCGCTCGTGATTGACCATGTCGGTCATCTGGAACGCGACCCAGTCGTCCTGGAACGTCAGGTACACGTTGTCGCGGAAGTACTCGCTCGGCATCCGCGACAGCGGCGCCGCCGGCAGCCAGTTTCGGTGGCGGTCCATCGCGTGGTCGGCCCGGTACATCCAATGGGGTGCCCACCCGGCGTCGGCTTCGACGCACACGACCGCGAGTTCCGGGTTCCGGTCGAACACGCCCCCGAAGATCAACGTCGCGATGATGTCCTGACACCCACGGATGATGCCGAGGAAGGTGTTCATCTTCGGTCCCCGGTACTGCGGGGTCAGGCCGAGCTCGTTGCCGCTGGTGAGGATGTGGAACGACAGCGGCAGCCCGAGCTCCGCGGCCGCGCGCCAGAGCGGATCCCAGCGGGGGTCGTCGTAGTCGCCGTCACGCCAGCAGGCGGCGTAGCCCGGCAGCATCACGCCCCGAAGCCCGAGGTCCTTGATCCGTTGGAGGTCCTCGACGCCTTCCTCGACGCTGCGCAGCGCGGTCTGACCGATGCCGACCAGCCGCCGCGGATCATGGCTCTGGAACTCCGCGATCCAGAGGTTGTAGGCGTCGAAGCACGCCTTCTTGTAGTCCGCGTCGGAGAGGTTGCAGAGCAACATCCCGACCGACGGGTAGAGCACCTCGGTCGCGACCCCGTCTCGGGTCTGCTCTTCCAGTCGGGCCACCGGGTCCCAGCCGCCGCGGTGCAGCTCCTCCCAGCCCACGTACTCGAACGGCCCGATCGAGTCCGCGGGGCGGCCCGCGGCGGCCACCATGCCGTACGGGACCCGGCTCTTGCCCTGGTCGATCAGCATGACCGCGCCCATCGTGGCGTCCGTCACCGCGACGGGGGCGCGGTCCCGGAACCGAGGGTCGATCCGGTCGAGGTAGCAGTCACCGGGTTCGGTGACGTGGGAGTCCGCCGAGATCGAGAACAGCGACATCGGCGGTCCCTCCGTTCCGGTGCTCACGGCGCGGTCCCGGTTGGGGCCGCGCCGACCTTCATAGCCGGTCCGGTCCCCGGGCGCTCCGGCATCGACGCCGGGGACGCTCAGAGCTGGAGCGGACGCACCGGCGCCATGACCAGGTCGGGATCGTGGCGCCAGTCGACGTCGGGGACGTCGATGTAGAGCTCCAGCTCGTTCCCGTCGGGATCCAGGACGTAGAGGCTGTGGGTCACGGTGTGGTCGGACGCGCCCACGACCGGCACTCCGGCCGCCTGGATCCGGTCCCGGGCCTCGCGGAGCTCGTCGTCGCTGTCCCCGACCTTGAGCCCGAAGTGATACAGGCCCAGGTGTCGTCCCCGCGGAACGGGCGACGCGTCGGGCCCCACCTCGATGAGCAGCAGCTCGTGATGGGTCCGCCCGCTGGAGAAGGCCGCCGCCCGCATCCCCTCGATGGTCGGGGTGACCGGCCGGAAGCCGAGGACGTCCCGATAGAAGCCCACCGACGAGTCGAGGTCCCGCACGTACAGGACCAGGTGACCGAGCTCTTTGACCTCCATCGATCCTCCCCCACTGGGTTCGGGTGCGCCTCGGGGCCACCCCGCCGCCCGTCCTTGGCTACTCCCCCGCGCCGGATCTCGGCAGTCCGGGGATCGTGGTCCACTCAACGGTTGACCGCTCAATCATCTTCTGATATTCTTGTGCTCAACAGTTTAGGACTCAAGCAGAGGAGCACGCCATGACCAGCACCGTTGTCACCGACATCCCCGGCTACGTCGCCGGCACCTGGACCATCGACCCGACCCACTCGGAGGTCGCCTTCACCGTCCGTCACCTCATGGTGAGCAAGGTTCGAGGCCGGTTCACGAGCTTCGAGGGCCAGGTCGTCACAGCCGCGGATCCGTTCGCCTCCACGGTGGAGGCCACCGTCGACCTCTCGTCGATCGACACGGCCAACGCCGACCGCGACGCCCACCTCCGCACGGCCGACTTCTTCGAGGTCGACAGCCACCCGACCATGACCTACCGGTCGAGCGGCATTCGCCATGACGGCGACGACCTCGTCATCGACGGCGAGCTGACCCTCCACGGCGTCACCCGGCCCGTCCCCCTCGCGCTCGAGGTAAACGGGTTCCAGCCCAACACCCCGTTCGGGGACACCCGCGTCGGCTTCTCGGCCACGGGCGAGCTCAACCGCACCGACTTCGGCATCTCGTTCAACATGCCGCTCGAAGGCGGTGGCATCGGCCTCGGGGAGAAGGTCCGCCTCCACATCGAGGTCGAGGCCGTCCTCGACACGCCCGCCAGCTGACTCCACCGGGCCCAGCCGGCGGCGACCCGCCCCGGGCGTCCTCCCACGCCTCGGAGCGGGTCGCCGTCGCGCGATCCGGCTCCCCCGTCCACCCCAACCGGGGTAATTGAACGATCAACAAAGACGGCGTATACTGGGCGGGTGAGCAAACCCCGCTGGCTCGACGACGAGGAACGACGGACCTGGATGTCGTTCGTGTACGCCACCCGGCTCTTCTTCGAGCAGGTCGAGCGAGACCTCCAGCGCGACTCCAACCTGCCGTTCGCGTACTACGACATCCTCGTCATCCTGTCCGAGTCACCCGGACGGTCGCTGCGCATGAGCGAGCTCGCCGAAGCGTCCCTGTCGTCGCGAAGCCGGCTCTCCCACGCGGTCGCCCGGCTGGAAGCCGCGGGATGGGTCCGCCGCGAGAGCTGCCCCAGCGACCGTCGCGGCTCGTCCGCGGTCCTGACCGACGAGGGCTACAAGGTGCTGCAAGCAGCGGCACCCGACCACGTCGAGAGCGTCCGCGCCCACCTCTTCGATCAGCTCTCCCCGGCGCAGCTCGACGCGCTCCGCGACATCAACGAGACCCTCGCCCGCCATCTGGTCCCGTCGCTCGGGGTGACGCCCCCACCGGTGCTGGCCTGCCCGGACCTCACCGCATCGGCCTGAAGGCTCCGGCTGCGGCCGCCGGGCCCACCCGGCGCCACCGTCTCGTACCGTGCCCGGCGTGACCACCCGGCGGAACCAAGAGCACACCGCCGCCCGGGCTCGGCCCGTCGCCGCGCTCGTCGTCCTCGCGCTCAGCGCCGCGTTCCTCACCGTCGGGTTCAGCTCACCGTCACCGGCCCCAGGACCGACGATCCCGTGGTCGCAGCTCCACAACCCGCTGCTCGCGTATCCGGACCGGGCCCTGAAGGACCCTGCGCTCATCTGGTCCGACCACCGGTGGGTCGCCCTGTTCAGCCAGATCGGTGTCGACGCCCACTGGACACTCGGTCTGGCGACCAGCGTCGACCTCCGCCACTGGTCAACCCCGACGACCCTGCCGCACGACCCGACCGTCGAGGGCGACGCGTCCCCCGACGTCGTCCCCGCACCCGACGGCACCTACGTCGTCACCGACCAGTCGTTCGTGCATGACGCCGGCGGCGGCCAAGCAAAGCTCTACTACCGCACGACCCGCGACTTCCGCGCCTTCTCGGCGCCCCGTCCGCTCGCCCATGCGCTCCACCCCGGACCGGCCGACCGGATGATCGACGCCGCGCTGGCGTTCACCCCGGCGGGACTCCTCCTCGGCTACAAGGTCGGGGGCGCCGATGGAGCCCAGGCGTTCGAGATCGCCCGCTCCACCTCCGGGTCACTCGACGGTCCGTGGACGCTCATCGGACGACCCCAGATCAACGTCCTCGGCGACACGATCGAGAACTACCAGTTCCTCGCGCTGAACGGCCGCTGGCAGCTCCTCGCGACGAGCAACCGCTTCGATCATCCCTACTTCTTCCAGCTCGCCGGCAACCCCCGCGACCCCCGAGGGTGGCTGCGCTGGTCCTCAGGCCGAGCGCTGCAGGTCCCCCAGGAGCCATGGAACCAAGGTCGCGGCACCACCGGGGTCTCCTACGAGCACGCCAACGGCGCGTTCCTCGTCAACCGGGGTCCGGTCAACGGTCGCTTCTACCTGATCTACGCCGACGCGTCGGAGCTCACGAGCTTCGCCGGCTCCGGCCACGACGAGCTCGCCCTCGCCCGCAGCACCGACCTGCGCCACTGGTCCGTCCCCCCTCACTGACCCCCCTCGGCGGCCCGCACCCCGGTCGCGCCACCACCAGGCGGAGAAATCGAAACGGTGCCGACCGCACGCCCGGTGATACTCACCCGATGCGGGACGAACCCCGCCGCGTCGTGCGGCACGGCTACGACGACGTCGCCGACGCCTACCTCGCCGACCGGCCCACCGACGGCGCCGATGTCGTCGTCCTCCGCGACCTGTTGGCCCGACTGGCTCCCGACGCCCGGGTCCTCGACGCCGGATGCGGCGCCGGCGTGCCCGTGATGAGCCTCCTCACCGAAGCCGGAGGACACGCCACCGGCCTCGACTTCTCGGCCCGTCAACTCTCCTTGGCCCGCGCCCGCGTGCCCGATGCCGACCTCGTCCAGGGCGACCTCGGCGCGCTCCCCTTCCAATCGCAGCAGTTCGACGCCGTCGTCTCCTTCTACGCCATCATCCACGTGCCCCGCCGCGACCATCCCGCGATCTTCCACGAGTGCCATCGTGTCCTTCGCCCCGGCGGCCTCGCGTTGCTGTGCCTCGGCGCCAACGACCTGCGCGAAGACCATGACCCGACGAGCTGGCTTGGGACCCCCATGTACTGGAGCCACTACGACGCGGCCACGAATCTCGAGCTCCTGGACGACGCGCAGCTCGACGTGATCGCCGACCACCGAGTCGACGACCCGATGGGTCACCGCGGCCACCTCTTCGCCCTCGCGCTCCGCCGCTGACCCGCTCGGCCGACGGCACCCGCTCGCGCCGATAGCGTCGACCGCGACGAGAGGAGCCGCCATGACCGCGGCGGACAACACGGCGACGGTGCACCGCCTCTGGGCGGCCCTCTACGACCGCCACGACTTCGACGAAGTCGGCGCCCTCTTCAGCCCCGACGGCTACTACTGCGACATGCCGCATCCCGAGCACGGTGCCACCGGGCCCGCCGAGGTCGCGGCACGACTCCGGCTCGGTCTCGCCAAGCTGACCGATCACACCCACGACATCGAGCGCATCATCGCCGAAGGCGACACGGTGGTCACCGAGCACACCGAGCACTGGTTCTTCCTGACCGGCGAGCAGGTCTCGTTGCCGTTCGTGTCCGTCCACCGGTTCCGCGGCGACCAGATCGTGCTCTGGCGTGACTACTGGAACTGGGACACGCTGATGAACGCCGTCCCCGCCTGGTGGCTCGACGAGATCGCGGCCGGGTACCGGTAGCTCCCCAAGGCTCCGCACGCGTCGAGCCGCCCAGCGGTACGCTCGAATCGCTCCGAATGTCGAGTCGAGACCGCTCAGCTGCGTCGACCGGCCCCCGGTCGGTGGTGGAAGGACCCGGAGATGACGGACAAGTCCCCACGCAAGTCCAACGACAAGAAGCAAGGCCGATCGCTGATGGAGAAGCGGATGGCCAAGCGCCAGAAGCGCTCGCAACGCCAAGACGATGCCGCCGCCCGCGGCCGCCTCGAAAGCCACTAGACGCACCGAGCGAACCTGGGCACCGTCCGGTGCCCAGGGGGCCTCGGCCCACGTCCGGGTCCGGCCCGACACCGGGCGAGCGCGTCGCGGCGCCCAGCACTCTTGACGTCGACGCGCCCCGGCGCTCGTCCTACTTCTTCTTGGTCGCCGAGACCGTGGTCGGCGTCGTCGCGGGCGGGATATTGATCACCTCGCCCGTGAACACGTGGTTCACATTGCTGATGTTGTTGTAGGCCGCCAGGTCTTGGGTCGTCAGCCCGAACATCGCCGCGATCGACGAGAGGCTCTCGCCGACCGCCACCGTGTGCGTGGCCGGAATGGTGGTCGTCGTCGCCACGACCGTGGGGCTCGTCTGACTCGTCGCGACGGCCGCGCTGCCGCCACCACCTCCGGTGGCGTGCCCGATGATGAAGGCGAGCACCACCGCGGCGACCCCGATGAGCACGGTCGGGATCGTCGGCAGCCCGTCGGCGAGCTCCCACCGGCTCGCCGGCACCGCCATGCGCGCACCGTTGCGGAAGCCGCGCGGATCCGTCGCGTCGCGACGGGCGCCGTACCCCACCATCTCTCGGGGGTATTGGGGCCCCGAATACATCGGCTCGTCGTCGTGGCCCAGGGGACGACGCCGCTCACCCGACGGGTCCGAGAACTCCGGCCGCGGTGGGCGGGGACCGGCCCGTCGCGCCGGGCGAGGCCCGACCGGGCGCCGCCCCTCACCGGGCTCCGGTCGACCCTCCCCCCACCCCCGATCAGCCATAGGCCTGATTCTGCGACCCCACGCCGCGGCACCACAAGACGCCGGGACGGCCGGCCGGCCCCCGGCCGGACCCCGCCCCGCGGCTCAGCCCGGGATCACGCCCGGAGACCCCGCTGTCACAGGCCCGCGCCAGAATGGGCCGCGGGACTGAACGCCCGCCGATCCCCGAGAAAGGCCACGGTGGAGCCCACCACTCGGCGCCCGGCTCGCCGGCACCCACGATGACCGCGGTCGCGGCGGCCTCGACGCGCCCCGAGGGCGACGCCCAACCCGATCCGCTCCAGCGGTTTCACCCTGCGGTCGCGGCCTGGTTTCGGCGCCGCTTCCCGGACGGACCCACCACGCCGCAACGAGAAGGGTGGGGTCACATCGCCGACGGTGCCGACACCCTGATCGCCGCGCCCACCGGGTCAGGAAAGACGCTCGCCGGGTTCCTCGTCTGCATCGACCAGCTCTACCGGCGCCACGACGCCGGGGACACCGTCGAGGGCACCACGCAGGTGGTCTACGTGTCCCCGCTCAAGGCCCTCGCGGTCGACATCGCCGAGAACCTCCACGGTCCCCTGGCGGAGATCGCCGACATCGCCGCCGAGCTCGGATACGCCCCGCTCGATCTGCGGGTAGCGGTCCGCACCGGTGACACCACCAGCTCGCAGCGCGCCGCGATGCTGCGCCAGCCACCGAACTTCGTCGTCACCACCCCCGAATCGCTGTACCTCCTCGTCACGAGCGCCAAGAGCCGCGAACGGCTCCAGACCGTCGAGACGGTCATCGTCGACGAGATCCACGCCGTGGCCCGCGACAAGCGCGGCGCTCACCTCGCGGTGACGCTCGAGCGCCTCGAAGCGATCTGCGATCGGCGACCGAGCCGGATCGGGCTCTCCGCGACGCAACGGCCGATCGAGCGCGTCGCGACCCTCCTCGTCGGTGACCGGCCGCTGCCGGCCATCGTCGACGCCGGTCATCAGCGTGACCTCGACCTCGCCCTCGAGCTTCCCGACGGCGAGCTCGAAGCCGTCACGTCCGCGGAGCAGATGTCCGACGTCCTCGACCGCATCGCGCACCTCGTCCAAGAGCACCGCACGACGCTGGTCTTCGTCAACACCCGACGGCTCGCGGAGCGTCTCGCCCATCTCCTCGCGGAACGCCTCGGCGACGACGTCGTCGCCGCGCACCACGGCAGCCTCTCGAAGGACCGACGACACCGGGTCGAGACCCGACTCCGCGCCGGTGAGCTCAAAGCCCTGGTCGCCACCGCGTCACTCGAGCTCGGCATCGACATCGGACCCGTCGAGCTGGTGTGCCAGATCGGCTCGCCCCGAAGCATCGCGACCCTCCTGCAGCGCGTCGGCCGGTCGAACCACAGCCGGGCCGGCACCCCCAAGGGTCGCCTGTACCCGCTGACCCGCGACGAGCTCGTCGAATGCGCCGCGCTGCTCATCGCGGTGCGCGCCGGCCGGCTCGACAGCATCGAGCTGCCGCGACTGCCGCTCGATATCGCGGCCCAGCACATCGTCGCCGAGACCGCGGCCAAGGAATGGCGGACCGACGACCTGTACCAGCTGATCCGCCGGGCGGCGCCCTTCACCGACCTCACCCGACGCCAGTTCGACGAGGTCGTCGACCTCGTGGCCCAGGGCATCGCGACCGGGCGTGGTCGGCGGGGCGCGTACGTCCATCACGACGCCGTCAACGGCGAGCTCCGGGGCCGAAAAGGGGCCCGGCTCGCCGCGCTGACCTCCGGGGGCGCGATTCCCGAGATCGGTGACTACCGGGTCGTCGCCGAACCCGACGACACCTTCATCGGCACCGTCAACGAGGACTGGGCGATGGAGTCGATGGCCGGCGACATCTTCCTCCTGGGTACCCATTCCTGGCAGATCCGGAGGGTCGAATCGGGTGTCGTGCGGGTCCGTGACGCCTCCGGCGCCCCGCCGACGGTCCCGTTCTGGATGGGTGAAGCACCGTCACGAACCGCCGAGCTCTCCGCCGAGGTGTCCGACCTCCGGCGGCGCATCGACGCGTTCCTGGGCGCCGGTGACCCTGACGGGGCCCGCCGCTGGCTCACCGAGACCGCCGGCATCGGATCCGATGCCGCGACGATGATCATCGACTACGTCGCCGTCGGCCGCGCCACGCTCGGTGCGACACCGACGCAGGACCACCTGGTGCTCGAGCGCTTCTTCGACGAGGCCGGCGGGATGCAGCTCGTCGTCCACTCACCGCACGGCGGGCGGATCAACCGGGCGTTCGGGCTCGCGCTGCGCAAGAAGTTCTGTCGCACCTTCAACTTCGAGCTGCAAGCCGCCGCGAACGACGACGCCATCATCTTGTCCCTCGGGCCGCACCACAGCTTCCCGCTCGACGAGGTACCCCGGTACGTAAGCAGCCGCACCGTCGACGAGACCCTCCGGCAGGCGGTCCTCGACTCTCCGATGTTCCAGTCTCGTTGGCGGTGGAACCTCAACCGCGCCCTCATGGTCCTTCGGTTCCGCGGCGGACGGCGCAACCCGGCGCCGATCCAGCGCATGGAAGCCGATGACCTGATGGCGGCGGTGTTCCCCCAAGCCGCGGCCTGCCAGGAGAACGTCACCGGACCGATCGAGATCCCCGATCACCTCCTGGTTCGCCAGACGATCGCGGACACGCTCCACGAAGGTCTCGACGTTGACGGGCTGCGGGCCCTCCTCGCGGGCATCGAAGCCGGCGACGTCACCGTCCATTGCTGCGATACGACCGAACCGTCGGTCCTCGCGCACGAGATCATCACCGCGCGCCCGTACGCGTTCCTCGACGACGAGGAGCTCCCCAACCGGCGCACCCGTGCCGTCACGCTGCGCCGGGGGTTGAGCGTCGACCTGGCGTCCATCGGCGCGCTCGAGCCGGCCGCCGTCGAGCAGGTCCAGGCCGAGGTGACACCCGAGCCCACGACCGCCGACGACCTCCACGACCTGTTGTGCTCCCTGGTCATCACGCGACCCCGCCCCGACTGGGCGCCCCTGTGGCACGAGCTCACGGCGCGGGGCCGGGGACAGATCATCGAGCATGACGGGCTCGACCTCTGGTCCGCGACCGAGACCTCCACCGACGCCCGCCGAGCCGTCGACGGGGCCGATGACGCGGTCGCGGCGGTCCTCCGAGGTCATCTCGAGATCTCCGGGATCACCACCATCGAGACCCTGTGCGAGGCCACCACCCTTCCCGCGGGACGAGTCGCGGCCGGGTTGGCGGTCCTCGAGCACGAAGGCTTCGCGTTGCAGGGCCGCTACACCGGCGGGGACATCGAGTGGGTGGCCCGTCGTCTCCTGGCCCGGATGCACTCGTACTCCCGCCGGAGCCGCCGGGAGGGCGTCCAGCCCGTCACGGCGCAAGACCTCATGCGCTTCCTGTTCCGCTGGCAGCACGTCGCGCCGGGCACCCAGCTCGCGGGCGACGCGGGCCTCGTCGCCGTCATCAATCAGCTGCAAGGGTTCGAGACCGCGGCCGTCGCGTGGGAGCCGGAGCTGCTCAGCCGACGGGTGCGGGACTACCGGCCGGCGTTGCTCGACCGTCTCTGCCATGACGGTCAGGTCGGCTGGCTCCGGCTCACTCCCCGCCCGCGCGACGATTCCACGACGCCGCCCGGGGTGCCGTCGAAGGCGACACCGATCTCGATCGTGTTCCGCGACGACTTGGACTGGCTGCTCGAAGCCACCCGAGGTGGCGTTGACCCGGGCGAGCCGACGGTCGGCGCGACGGCCGAGATCCTCGAGGTCCTGCGCGCCCGCGGTGCGTGTTTCGCGACCGAGCTGGCAACCACGACCCGTCGCCTCCCCGCCGACATCGAACGGGCCTTGTGGGACGGTGTCGCGCGGGGCCTCGTCACGTCGGACGGGTTCGGCGCGATCCGAGCCCGGATCGCCGAGCGTCGCCGCCCCGACTCCCGGCGACTGTCACGACTGATGCGGGGCGGTCACGTCGCGACCACCGGCGCCGGTCGCTGGTCGTTGGTCCCGCCGACGGGCGCCGACCTGGACCGGGACGAGCTGGCCGAAGCGGTCGCCGAGCTGCTCCTCAACCGGTGGGGTGTCGTGTTCCGTGACCTCGCCGTCCACGATTCCATCCGCTTCCCGTGGCGGGACGTGCAACGCGCGCTGCGTCGGCTCGAAGACCGGGGACTGGTCCGCGGGGGACGGTTCGTGACCGGGTTCAGCGGCGAGCAGTACGCCCTCCCGGCCGCGGCGGAGCAGCTGGCGCAGGTCCGCAAGCTTCCTCGGACCGGTGAGCGCGTGACCTTGAGCGCCACCGATCCCCTCAACCTGATCGGCGTCATCGTCCCCGGCCCCGTCGTGCCGGCGGTCCGGACCCGACGGGTGGTCTACGTCGATGGCTCTCCGGAGCCATCTCCGGTGGCGGCGGCGACGCCGGCCTCACCACGAGCGACGGACGGCGCGACCCTTCAGGTCACTCGCGAGTAGCCGTTCGCCGGCGTCCCCGGCGGATTGACCACGCCCGGCTCCGCGTCGGGGTTCGCGACGCACACCTCGCCTTCGAGACCGTCCGGGTCAATGAAGAAGAGGCTCAGGATCTCCCCGAAGTCGGTCACGAACCCGTCGGTTGCTCCGCGCTGGATCAGCCGCTCTCGGATCACGTCGAACGCCCCGACCGATTCCGCCTCGAGGCCGAGGTGATCGATCCGTCCCCGCCCGAACATCGGGGTTTGCCGCTCAGCCTCGTGGTTGTCCACGACCTGAAACACGTTGAGCTTCGCGGTGGGCCCGATGTCGACAAACGACAGCGTCACACCCTCCCGCTCCGCCATCTCGGCCGACACCGTCGCGTCGAACACCTCCCGGTAGAACGCGTGGAAGCGCGGCATGTCGCTCGTCAGGACGGCCACGTGGTTGACGCCACTCAACAGCATGGCGATACCTCCTCGTTCATGTGGACGGTGACGTCCACGACCCGGGCGCGCCGAGGCCAGGGCCGCCCCGGGCGGTGCGGGTCACCGCCCGATGGCCCCTTCGCCGAGCTCCCGGCGTAGCGCCTCCTCGAACTCCTGGACTGCGGCGCCAGCATGTCGTTCGCGGAGCTCTTGGAGGTTCGGGTAGCCGGCGTCGCGCTCGGCATCCCATTCGTCGGCGAACTGGCCCGACGAGATGTCGTCCACGAGGCGGCGCATCGTGGTCATCACGTCGAGGTCCTCGTAGGCATCGCGTCGCGTGAGCTGGCCGTACTGACTGGTGGGTGAGTGAAAGCCGAACTGGGCCGCGTATCCACCCTCTCGGACCAGGCGCATCGTCCGCTCGAACTCGCCCGACAGGACCAGCTCGGTGATGACCGCCTCCAGCGGGATCCCCTGTTCGGTCATGACGCGCACGAACGCGTTGTTGACCAACCCGAGGGCCGGTGAGAGGGCTTGCTCGACCGCGAGGTCCAGGATCGCCTCTTGGCGCGGGCTCAGCTCGATCGCCCCCTGGCGCAGACCACCGATGGCCTTCGCGACCGCGAGCACCCGTTCCTGGGCGTGGCCGGTCGCGTCGTGGTGCACCCCCACCGCGGTGATGAACCCGATGCCCTCCTCGTAGCAGCGCCGCACCTCGGGACCGAGCATTCGGGGCGCCACCATCCCGAGGTCACCGGCGGGCTCGAACCGGCCGAACGCCAACGTGTACCCGCTGGCGACGACGGTCAGGGCGTCGGGACCTCGACGGAGCCCGAGGCCCGGGATGACGTCATCGGGCACGAGCACGCAGACCACATCCGCGTCATTGGCCCCGGACAGGTCGGTCGGGGTGAAGCCGTCGGTGACGGCCTGCTCGCGGGTCGCGTCGGCCCGGACGCAGACGCTGACATCCAGCCCCGAGTCCCGGAGGTTCAACGCCCAGGACCGACCTTGGTTCCCGTACCCGACGACTGCAACCCCGGCACCCGCGAGTGCGGAGAGATCGGCGTCGTTGTCGTGATAGATCGTCGCCACGGGGCGCACTCTACGACCGTCGCCCACCGGTCTCACCTTGGTGCGCGACCGATGGCGACGCGATGGCCGTGCTGGCGAATGCTCCCGGCGCTACGCGGCTGCGCTCACGAGCGCGGCCACCAACCCGAGCCCGAGGCACAGCGGCGAGTACAGCCTGGTGTCTCGACGGGCGAACTCGGTGCCCCGTTCCCGTTTCAGCAACCCGACGGAACGGCGGTCACCGATCGACCGGACGAGGAGCACCAATCCGACGCCGCCGCAGCCCACTCGGAACACCGCGCGTGGCGACCACTCGGCGATGCCACCCACGAGCAGGCCGGCACTCACCGCCAGCAACGCGGCGACGACGAGCGTCGCGGCCGGCGACGGCGAGATCAGCGGCCGCCCGTCCACGGTCGGGACGGCCGCGGCCGCCCCCCGAGTTCCTCCCAGCGCCCAGTAGACGTGGAGCCCGGCGAGACCGGCCAGGATCAGCGCGGCGGCGGCGCCCGCAACCTCGATCACCACCGGCCCGTGCTGCCGTGCCATCCGCCGAACCGCACCGGACGTTCAGGCCTCGACGCGCTGGCCAACGGCGATCTGGTGCCCGTCCGGGTCGCGGAACACGAAATCACGCATCCCCCACGGGTGGGTCGTCACCGTGGCCGTGATCTCCGCGCCGGCGTCGCGGCAACGCTCGTGCGCGGCCTCGACATCGGTGACATCGACGTAGCAGGCCGTGATCGTGGCCACCGCGGGGTCGGTGGCGGCAGCGATCGCCATGGACGCGTCGTCGGCGGCCAAGATCGCGAAGGTGGCCGGCTCTCCCATCGTCACGACCGGGTGCAGCCCAAGCGTCTGCTCGTAGAAGGCGATCGAGCGCACGACGTCGCGCACCTCGAGGTTGGTTCGGATCCCAAGGAGCGCGAGCGCCATCGCCGTACGTTAGGCGCGCCCCGCCCGACGCGGCCGGTGACCAGTCACCTCCACGGCCCGGTACGGCCTGCGAGAATGCTGCGATGTCGGCGGCTCGGCTCCGGACGCGGTCTCGGTCGCGTCGTCACGCCTTCGCCGCGGTGAGCGTCGCGGTCGCGCTCGTCAGCGCGACGCTGGTGACCGCGGCCAGCGCGAGCCCGACCGGATCCAACCCTTACTTCTCGGCCCCGTTCTCGGTTCGGACGAACCCGTTCACGTTCGGACAGGACCCGTCATGGACACCCGACGGGCGCGTCCTCTCCAACGAGCCGGACAGGGCCGGCACCGAGCAGGTGTACGTCTCGCGCCTCGACGGTTCGCGGCGCAGCTGCCTGACGTGTGGCCAGCAGGGACCCAACGGCTTTCCTCAGGAGCGCCCGCAAGGCGACTGGATCCTGTTCTGCTCCTGGAGGGGCCAGCCGGTGACCCTCGGCGCACCCTGCCTCGGCGGTGTCGGGACCGACCTCTACGCGATGCGACCCGACGGCTCCCACGTCATACCGCTGACGTCGGAAGCACCGGGCACCGTCTTCGACAACTACCACCCGGCGTGGTCGCCCGACGGCCGCCAGATCGTCTGGACCCACGTCGCCTTCGACCCCATCGCGACCGGCGGCACCCAGTGGACGATGCTCGTCGCCGACTTCATCCCGAACGGCGACCACCCGCACCTGTCGAACGTCGTCACCGTCGGCCCGGCCGAGAACACCGGCTACGAGACTCAGGTCTGGGCGCCCGACGGAAGCGGGTTCCTCTACACCGCCACGGGGCAGAGCGGGTCGGGCTGGCTGAACCTCGAGCTCTACTTCGCGCGCGTCCACGGGAACGGCGCCACCGCGATCCATCCGCGGGTCGTGCACCTGACCGACAACAACACCGGCTGGGACGAGCAGGCCGTCTTCACCCCCGACATGAAAGACGTGATCTGGATGTCGAGCCGCGGGTCGCCCACCTGGTACCAGACCGTCGTGACCGCGGCCCAGCAAACCGGGTTCGACCCGCCGATGCAGAACGAGACCTTCGGCCCGATGTTCTTCCAGGCCATCTCCGACCCGGGGTTCCACACCGACCTCTACGAGCTCGACCTCGCCACGGGCGCGACCCGGCGCCTCACCCACCTCAACCAGATCGTCCCCGAGTTCTACTTCGACCCCAGCGGCCGCCAGCTGCTCTGGAGCGAAGGGGGCCACGGCCGGACCATCGTCGGGCGGATGGAGCTGGCCCAACTACCCCGCCGGGCCGGGCCCACGGTCGCCGTCGACCGGTCGTGGATCGGCGCGCCCCGTCGACCGATCACCTCGGCCTCGAACCCGGCGCCACCGCGCACGCCGTCCGCTCCCCTGCCGTCCGTCGTAGTCGAGGGCGCACCCCTGCTGCAGGCCCAGCTGGCCGACCTCGCGACGCGCCTCCAGAGCCTCCCGCAAGGGCCGTCGTGCTGTCGCGCCCCGAAGGGCTGAGCGTCTCGGACCCCGGCTCGGACGGTACGAACGGGGCTACGTTGCGCGCATGCCCGACACGCCTGTCCTCCCCGACGATCTCCTCATGGCGCTCCCCAAAGCCGAGCTGCACCTCCACATCGAAGGCACCCTCGAACCGGAACTCCTCTTCGAGCTCGCCGACCGCAACGGCGTCACCGTCCCCTACGCCGATGTCGAGGCGGCGCGCCGCGCGTACGTCTTCGAAGACCTGCAGT
>DAIMHT010000010.1:16074-19451 GCA_036723155.1 Actinomycetota bacterium | reverse complement strand
CGCCACCCCCGCCGCACGCGGCGGCGACGATCGCGAGCGCGACGACGGAAAGGAACAAGCGAGAGCGCATCGGAGTGTTCTACTCCAAGGCCCGCCCCGCGCGGGCATCGGCTCCGTGCCGGCGGCGCTGCCGGCCTCCGAGATGGCACGGCCGTGCGGCCGGTGTCCCAGTGCGGACGCCGGTCTCGCCGCCAGCCGGAGCAGCCCTCACCTCGCGCGTTCTGCGCGCGGCGCACCACCCTCCTCGGCGGCCCCCGGCGGCGCGGTTGGCCCCCGCCGTCAGGCCAGCGGCGTCGCGAGCGCCAGGGTCGGGCCGAATAGGAGCTGGAGCAGCCGGTCGCTGGCGTAGAGGCGCTCTCCGGAGAGGGCCACGGCTCCGAACGTCAGGATCGACATCACCGGGTGCCGTTCCCGGGGCCCGCCGTCGGGCCGAAACTCGATGACGTACTCCTGGGCCAAGCCCCGGTCGTTCACCCACTCGTTGCGGAGCTCGTAGCCGGTCACCATGGCCTTGACGGTCGAGAAGAAGTACTCGTAGTACGCCTCCGCGGCGGCGCGCCCCCGCAGGGCCACGCCCATCGGGAGGAGCTCGTAGACCGGATCGGCCTCCAGCGTGGCCATTGTGGTCTCGAAGTCGTCCGCGGCCTCCGCGGCCGCGTGGGCCCGCGCGATCCGCACCAGCTCGTCGATGGTCGCCGTCACGCGGGCTCCTTCCTCACCCGGTGCCTGCGACCGGACGCTCCGGCGTGCCCTCGAGCACCTGGTGCGCCAGGACGCGACGATCGACCTTGTCCATCGCGGTGAGCGGCAACGCGTCCACGATCAAGAGCCCCTCCGGTCGCTTGTACCCGGCGAGTGCGTCTCCCGCGTACGTGCGAAGGTCCTCAAGGGTCGGCGGCTGGTCGGTGTCGCGTGGGACCACCACCGCGACCCCGACCTCACCCATGACGGGGTCCGGTCTCGGGACCACCGCGACGGCCGCGACCCCAGGGTGCGTCGACAACATGCTCTCGACCTCGACCGGATACACGTTGTACCCGCCCCGCACGTACATCTCCTTCGTGCGCCCGACGAGACGGAGGCGACCCCGGTCGTCGACCCAGCCCAGATCGCCGGTGCGGACGAATCCATCGTCGGTGAACGCGGCTCGGGTCGCGTCCGGGTCGCGCCAGTATCCCGTCATCACGGCCGGCGACCGCAGGCACACCGCGCCGACGGTGCCGTCCGGGACCGGCCGGTCGTCGCCGTCGAGGAGCGCGAGGTGGACGGCGGGGTGGGGACGCCCGACGCTCACGATGGCGTCCTCGTCCGGGTCGTCGAACGCGGTGCCGAGCCCGATTCCCGCCTCGGTGCACGAGTACCGGGTCGCGAGCGCGGCCCCGAACCGAGCGCGGGCCTCGTCGGCCAGACCGGGCGTCACCGGTCCACCGCCGACGACGATGAACCGGACGCTGCCCAGGTCGTAGTCGTCGAAGTCGGGTTCGCGGAGCATGAGCGCCACCTGGGCCGGAACCCCCGCGACGGTCGTCATCCGATGCTCGGCGAGGAGCTCCAGCGAGCGGCGCGCGCTCCAGCGGCGCACGATGTGGCTCGTGCCCCCGCGGCGCAGATTCCCGGCGAGCTTCGTCATGAACCCCAGGTGCGCGAAGGACGTGCCCGAGAACGTGCGGCCCCCGCCACCCCACGTGTCGCCGACGTCGTTCGCGGTGATGAAGCTGAGCTGGCGGTTGCCGTACACCGCGCCCTTCGGGATGCCGGTGGTCCCCGACGTGAAGATGATCGCCACCGCCCGTTCCGGGTCGTCGGGCAGCGACGGCGGTGCTGCATCCGGGACGCGCAGGCTCGGGAGGAGTTCGCCGAGATCGGGGGCGGTGTCGACCTCGATCCGATCGACGTCCGTTGATCCCATCCCCGGTGCCGCCAGTACGAGGCGGGGCGCGGCGCGTGTGAGCACCGGGTCGCGCTCGCTCGCCGTCAGCCGGTCGTTGACCCCGGCGGTCACCGCGCCGATCTTCGCCGCCGCGAGGTACGCGACGAGGTACTCGGGTCCCGGGGGCAGCACGAGGGCCACGACGTCACCCACCGCGACGCCGTGCCGGAGGAGACCGACGGCCACCTCGTCCGACACCCGGTCGACGTCCTGGAACGAGAGGGCCCACCCTTCCTCGGTGACGTAGGCCGGAGCGGCACCGAAGCGACGGGCGGCTTCGCGTAGGGTTGCAGCGAGCATGATCGGCTCTCGAGCGGGATCCGTTCCGGCGACGTGGACCCAACCAGTCCGGGAACACCGAGCGAGCACCGAGAGAGGTCGGGGGTGAGTGCCCGCATCGTACAAGTCGCCGTCACGCCGCGACGCTGAGGCGAGCGCGGGGCTCCCCGCGCAGCATCGGGAGCTGCGCGCGCAGGGCCGGCGGACCTTGCGTCGCCTCCTCGATGCCGGACTGCGGGTCTTCGCCCGCCGCGGCTACCACGCGGCGCGTGTCGACGACATCGTGCGCGCCGCGCGCACCTCGCACGGCACCTTCTACCTCTACTTCGCCAACAAAGAGGACCTGCTCCGCGCGTTGGCGGTCGACTGCGCGCACGAGCTCACCGACCTCGCCGACAGCATCGGCCCCATCGGCCCCGATGCTGACGGGCGGGCGGAGCTCCGGTCGTTCCTGGAGCGGTTCATCGACACCTACCGCCGGTACGGGCCCGTGATCCGGGCCTGGATGGAGGACCAGGTGGGCGACCGCGACGTCGACCGTCTCGGAGTGAAGGCGTTCACCGCGATCGGGGGACGGCTGGCCGAGCGGATGCGGGACGCGCCGGTGCAGCTCGAGAGTGAAGCCGCGGCGGTGGGCGCGCTGATGGCGATGCTGGAGCGAGTCAGCTACGGCGTCGCGTCACGGCGGATCACCGCCGACGACACCACCCTCTTGGACACCCTGACCACGATCGTCCACCGGGGGTTCTTCGCCGCGACCGAGACCTGACGTCGAATCGCCTCACTCGACGCCGAGGATGACCGTCGACGCCGACGAGAACCAGCCGCCCGTCCCGTTCACGCAGCACAGCTCGGCGCCGTCGACCTGACGGGCGCCGGCATCGCCCCGGAGCTGACGGGCCGCCTCGACGAGCAGGAACATGCCGCGCATCCCGGGATGGCAGGCCGACAGGCCGCCACCGTCGGTGTTGGTCGGAAGGGCGCCACCCACCCGCAGACGCCCGTCCTCCACGAAGCGGCCACCGTCACCCTTGGCGCAGAACCCCAGAGCCTCCAGGGTCAGCAGCACCATGGGCGTGAACGCGTCGTAGAGCTGACAGCAGTCGATGTCGGCCGGCGTGACCCCGGCCCGCTCGAACGCGGCCCGACCTGACCGGCGCGCCGGGGA
>DAIMHT010000010.1:4939-15974 GCA_036723155.1 Actinomycetota bacterium | reverse complement strand
CGGGTGGAGACGGCGATCTCGGCCAGCTGCTCGATGGTCGTGCCGAACTCGTGCATGTGGCGCCGGGCCGCCATCGCGTACTTCGCGATCAGGGTGTGGCCGTAGGGAACCTCGAACTGCATCGGGCCTCGAGCGCCGAACGACAGGTTCGCGGTCCGGCGGCGCCGCTTCAGGTCGGCGCGCGCGGTCGACCCGTACGCGAGCACCACGACCTCCGCGTGCCCGGCCTGGATCGCCTCCACCGCGTGCTCGACCATGAACTCCCACGTGCTCCCACCGACCCCGGTGCCGTCGACCCACGTCGGTCGGAGCCCGCAGTACTCCGCGACCTCGATCGGCGGGAGCAGCCCGAGACCCGACGACGCGAAGCCGTCGACGTCGTCCTTCGTGAGCCCGGCGTCGGCCAGGGCGCGGCTGGCGGCCTGGAAGTGGAGCTCGTACGGAGATCGGGTGTCGACCCGCCCGCAGTCCGAGAGCGCAGCACCGACGATCGCGACCCGTGGCGACGACGGGGTCAGCGGACCCTCCGTCGGGGCCCGCGCCGTCGCGACGCGTCGTCGGGCGCGCCGTCGCTCAGCGGAGACGCCACTCGATCCGCTTCCCGGATTCGAAGAGCTGTTGACCCTCGGCGATCGACTCCTGGTCGGTGCCGAGGCCGACGAAGGCGTACCCGAGCGCGACCGCTTGGCGGTTCGAGAGCTCGCGCGCGGCCCAGATGGCTCGAACCGTTCCTTGCACCGCCAGCTGGGGCTGCGCCGCGATGGCGTTCGCGGCCCACGCCACGGTGTCGTGCAGGTCGGCGACGGGAACGACCTCGGACACGAGGCCGATCTCATGCGCCCGGCGGGCGGACAGCCGCTCGTAGTTCCCGAGGAGCGAGAGCCGCATGATCTCCCCGAACGGCATGCGGTCATGCATATGGATGGGCTCGAACGCGGCGGTCATCCCGTAGGTGACGTGCGGGTCGAAGAACGTGGCGTGGTCCGCCGCGACGATGAACTCCACCTCACCCAGCATGTAGAACGCGCCGCCGCACGCCATCCCGTTGACCGCCGCGATCACCGGCTTCCAGAGGTCAGAGCTCTTCGGCCCGATGTTGTCGCCGGGGTCGTTGAAATGGAACGGCGTGCCGCCGTGCGAGCCGACGACGGTGGTGTCCGTGGTGTCGTCGGTGTCGCCGCCCATCTGCTCCATCCGGTCGATGCCGGTGCAGAACGCCTTCTCGCCCGCGCCGGTGAGGACGACGCACCGGACCGACTCCCGCCAGCGCAGCGCCCGCCAGCACTCGTGGAGCTCTCGCTGCATCAGCGAGTTGAACGCGTTGAGTCGCTCGGGCCGGTTCAGCGTGACCCACGCCACACCGTCGCGCTCCTCGTACAGGAGGGTCTCGAACTCGGGGAACGAGCCCACGGCGCCCGGCTACTTCCGGCGCTGCGAGTCGATGCCGGGGTTGGTGGTCCGGAAGGCGTACCGGTTCAGGATGTGGCCGACCTGGGCCGGGTCCCACTGCGTGGGGTTGCCGTCCTTGTCGGTGGAGAAGAACTCCTCACCCATCCGCCACGGCTCGTAGACGCACAGCGAGTTGCCGACCATCCGGAGTACCTGGCCGCTGACTGGCTTCGACTCTGATGACGCCAGCCACACCACCGCGGGGGCCGAGTTGCCCGGGTTCATGGCGTTGAACTCGGTGTAGTCCTCCGGGTTCTTCACCTCGATGTCGGCCATGGCCTGGCCGACCATGCGGGTGAAGCCGCCGGGGCCGATGCAGTTGGCGCGCACCCCGTAGCGGGACAGCTCGAGACCGGCGATGATCGTCATCGCCGCGATCCCGGCCTTCGCCGCTCCGTAGTTGATCTGGCTGGCCTGCCCCTGCAGGCCGGCGCTCGAGACGGTGTTGATGATCGACGCGTCGGGCTGGCGACCCGCCTTCGATTCGGCGCGCCAGTGCGCCGACGCGTGGTGCATCGTGTTCCAGGAGCCGTAGAGGTGCACCTTGAGCACGGTGTCGAAGTCCTCGGGGCTCATCGAGAACATCATCCGGTCCCGGAGGACCCCGGCGTTGTTGACCAGGACATCGAGGCGCCCGAAGTGCTCCAACGCGGTCTCGACGATGCTCTGGGCCCCGGCGAAGTCGGCGACGCTGCCGTAGTTCGCGACGGCCTCCCCGCCCCGCTCCTTGATGACAGCCACCACGTCATCGGCGACCCGTTGATCCTCGCCTTCCCCGCTGACCGAGCCCCCGAGGTCGTTCACGACGACCTTCGCGCCGTGCTCGGCGAGCAGGACCGCCTCGCCCCGGCCGACGCCGTTCCCGGAGCCCGTGACGATCGCCACCTTGCCGTCGAGCATCCCCATTTGCGCGCCTTTCCCCCTCCGTTGAAAACTGACGCCGGCGTCACCGTATCGCGGTGGCCGACGCGCCGGTCAACCTGTGACCGTCGACGAACACGAGCAGAGGAGCATCCTCCATGGCGGTCGACACGAGCATCATCGGGAAGCCGACCGGTGCCTACAAGGTGCGCGTCGAGCGCGGGCCGGTCAGCTTCTTCGCCGCCGCGGTCCTCGACGACAACCCGGTCTACCGGGACCCGGAGGCGGCGAAGCGCGCCGGCTTCAAATCGATCCCGGCGCCACCCACGTTCTCGTTCGCGATGCAACACATGGGCCGTTGGGACGAGGAGCAGCCTCCCGACCCGACGCGGGGCGTGAACCCCATGAACAAGGTCATGGGGGAGCTGTTCGGGAAGGGCGCGCTGATCTTGCACGGCGAGCAGGAGTTCACCTATCACCGGCCGATCGCGGTTGGTGACGTCCTCGTCGGGGAGGGCAAGATCCTCGACATCTACGAGAAGCAGACCGATGCCGCCGTCATGACGTTCGTGGTGGTCGAGACGACCTGGCGTGACGAGGGTTCCAAGCAGCCGGTTCTCGTCGAGAAGTTCAACCTGATCGGGCGTACCAAGAAGAGCTGACCCGACCGGGTCACGAGCGAAAGGGCGGGGAGCCGCATGGGTCGGTTGGAAGACCAGGTCGCGATCATCACCGGTGCCGGACAGGGCATCGGCCTGGCGTATGCCGAGCGCTTCCTCCAGGAAGGCGCCAAGGTCGTGGTCGCCGAGATCAACGAGGAGCGGGCGTCGGGCGCGATGCGCTACCTCGAGGGCAAGGGAGACGCGGAGTTCGTCCGGACCGACATCTCGGACGAGCAGTCGGCCCTCGACTGTGCGGCCAAGGCCAAGGACCGGTTCGGCCGGATCGACGTCCTGATCAACAACGCCGCGCTGTACTACGACATCGACAACGAGCGCAACGACTACGAGTACCTGCAGAAGGTCTTCTCGGTGAACCTGCACGGCGCGTGGCTGATGGCCCGAGCCTGCGCTCCACACATGGTCGAGCAGCGCCGGGGGCGCATCATCAACCAGTCATCGGGGGCCGCGTACCTGTACAACATGGTGCCGCCCGGTGACTTCCATGAGGTGAGCGGCTTCACGTACAGCCAGACGAAGTGGGGAGTCATCGGGCTCACGAAGTTCCTCGCGGCGCAGCTCGGCCAGTACAACATCACGGTGAACTGCATCGCGCCCGGCGTCACCATGACGGAGGCGACGAAGAAGATCGTCCCCGAAGGCATCATCGACATGCTGCCGATGATGAGCGCCATGAAACGGACCCTGGAGGCGTCGGACCTGGCCGGGACGGCGGTGTTCTTCGCCAGCGACGACGCCGAGCTCGTCACCGGGCAGGTCCTCTGCGTCGACGGCGGCGCCTGCATGCCCGCCTGAACCGCTATTCGACCGCGCCGGCCTCGCGGAGTCGTTGCTGCTCGGCGTCGGTGAGGCCGAGGATCTCGCCCAGCACCCAGTCGTTGTCCTGGCCCAACGTCGGGCCCGACCGGTCATAGCCACTGGGGGCGTCCGAGAGCCGGAACCCGTTCCGCTCGTAGAGGCCCGGGCCCATGACGGGATGGACCAGCGGCACGAAGTGCTCGCGGCATGCCACCTGGGGATCGTCGAGGATGTCCCCGAAGTCGGCGACCGCGACCGCTTCGATGCCGGCCGCCTGGAGCTGTTCGCAGACCTCGGCGCGCGACCGGGCGGTCGTCCACGCGCCGACCGCGGCCTCGACCTCGTCGACGCGGCGCTGCCGGTCGGGGAGCGTGGCGAGGCTGGGATCGTCGACCCCGATCAGGGCCGCGAGGCGGGCCCACTGCTCGTCGCTCCACGCCGCGATCGCGACCCACCGGTCGTCGAGCTGCTCCTCGGCCGCGCAGGGGAACGCGCCGTGCGGGACCGCGTGCTGGGACCGGTTCCCGTCCCGGATGCCGACGGTGCCGTCGCGCTGGAACGCGAGCAGCCACGGGGAGAGCGCGAACACCCCGGTCTCGACCTGGGCCACGTCGAGGTACACGCCGGATCCGGTCCGGCGTCGATACTCGAGGCCGGCCGCGAGCGCGGTGGCGACGAACCGGGGCGCGAGGGAGTCGGTGATCGTCCCGTGGGGTCCGAGCGGTGCCCGGTCGGGCCAGCCGGTCAGCCAGTTGAACCCGGAGAGCGCCGCGCCCTGGCCGCCGAACCCGGGGTAGTCCTTGTGGGGGCCGGTCTGGCCGTTCAGGCAGGCGCTGATCATGACCAGGTCCGGCTTGAGCGCGGCGAGCGAGTCGTAGTCGAGCCCGAATCCTTTCATGGCCCGGGGCGCGAAGTTCTCGGCGACGGCGTCGGCCCACTCGCCGACGAGGCGCCGCACCAGCGCGACCGCGTCGGGATGCTTGAGGTTCAACGTCACGTTGCGCTTCCCGACGTTCAGCGCGTCGTACATCGGGGCGCCCTCGAGGCCGTGCGGGTTGTCCGGCCCGAGCGCGTAGACGCGGAGGAAGTCGGGCCGGCTGCGCGACTCGACACGCAGCACCGTCGCCCCGTGCTCGGCGAAGTAACGGGTTGCGATGGGGCCGGCGGCGCCGGACCCGAACTCCAAGATGTTGGTCCCGGTCCAGGCGGGCCCGGTCGTCATCGGGGGGTGGGCGGTCACGGCTGGTCGCGGGGACCAGCCCTCGACCGGCGTCGACGCGGGCGTGGCCGGTGCGGGCCGGTCGGGCGCGACGGGCGCGACGGCGCCGTGCGCGGCGCGTACCTGCACGAACGACGCCGGGAACCGGTCGACGCCGCCGAGCGGCGAGAAGAAGCCCCGCGCGTCGAGCTGGCGGCTGGCCAGGATCTCTCGGGGGGAGTTGGCCGGGGCGAGCATCAGATTGGTCTCGCAGGCGATGTCGTAGAGCTGTTGCATCGTGTGCCGCGCGAAGTACTCGGCGATCGGCGCTTCGATGGCGCGCAGCACCGGCTCGTCGGCGGTGTTCGGCGCCCACGCCGACCAGTCCTGAGCTTCCAGCGCGGACGCGTCCACACCGGCCTCGCCAACCAAACGGGTGATGAGCTCCAGGCTGGGGACCCGGGCCTTCCCGCCGCGCAGCCCGAACGAGACGAACCCGTCCTTCGTGGGCCAGATCTCTTGGGTGCGGCCGATGTTGGCGCCGCGGCGCACCCCCCGGAAGCCGCTGGTCGCGTAGCGGGCCGGGGCGCCCATGTTGGCGACGAACACCACCTCTTGCATCGACACGTCGACGCGCTGGGGAAGGCCGGTCCAGAGCGCCGTGAGCGCCGCGAACGCGGCTTCGGGCCCGGTGTGCGCGTAGCCGGACGGCTCGGTGCACCGCACCGGGGCTCGATCGGGATCGCCGGTGCTGTACATGTTGGCGCTCGCGGCCATGACGCCGAGATCCCGGGCGACCCAGCCCGACCGGGGTCCGGTCGCCCCGAACGGGGTGACGCTCACCCAGACCGCGCCGGGGGCCGTCCCCGGGTCGACGTCGAGGGTCCCGGGGAAGCCCGGGGTCTCGATGACGACATCGGCCGCGGCGAGCAACGCGACGAGCGTGGGGTCCTCGGCGTGCTCGACGGTGACGCTGGTCTTGCCCGCGCTCCACGCGGCGAAGCGGTCGGGGTCCGAGCGGAGCGGGTGACCGCCGGGCGGTTCGACGAGGACGACCTCGGCTCCGAGGTCGGCGAGGATGCGACCGGTGAGGGCGGCGGGCTCGCCGGCCAGGTCGACGACGCGGGTGCCGTCGAGGAGGGCGGTCGCCATCTCGGTGTCGCCTTCCTCCTCCGCCGACCCGGGACCCTCGCGACCGGACCGAACCCACAGACTTTTGCTGACGCGTGTGTCAGCCTACTCTGCAGGCGCGCCGGTTGAGCTTGGAGGGACACCGATGCCTGAGGCCCGCGTCGTCGATGCTGACTGTCACATTCTCGAGCCGCCCGATATCTGGAAGAACTGGCTGCCGGAGCAGTACCAGGAGAAGGCGCCCCGGCTGGTGAAGGACCCGGCGGGCGGGGACGCGTGGCTCACCGCGGTCGGGGGCTCCGCGGACCCGATCGGGTTGGTGTCGACGCCCGGGATGCCGTGGGATCAGTTCCGCTGGTTCGGGGTCACCTACGACGAGGCCCGTCCCGGCTGTTACAACGGCGCGGCGCGGCTCCAAGACATGGACATCGACGGGGTCTGGGCCGAGGTGCTGTACCCGCCGCAGCGGACCATGAGCCACTTTCTCGGTGACGACGACGACGACTTCGTGCTGGCGGGCGTCGAGGCGTACAACAACTTCTTGTTCGAGGAGTTCTGCGCCCCCGATCCCCACCGGCTGATCGGTCTGGCGCAGATGCCGTCGCTCGGGATCGACCAAGCCATCGACGGGTTGCGCAAGGCCAAGGCGCGCGGCGCGAAAGGCGTCGTCATCTCCAACTGGCCGTCGGGCCAGGAGAGCCTCTCGGGCGACGACGACCCCTTCTGGGCCGCCGCGGTCGACGAGGGGATCCCGGTGGCGGTGCACATCAACATCATCAGCCGCAAGCAGCGAGCCGCGTCCCGCAAGGCGGCCGCGAAGGGCGGCAACGCGCTCTACGACATGAGCAGCGAGGCGACCCGCGCGAAGGCGATCGGGAGCATGAGCCACGTCTTCTCGATGTGCGCCGGGAGCATCACCCAGATGATCTTCACCGGCGTGTTCGAGCGGTTCCCCGAGCTGCAGATGTGCTGGATCGAGACCGGTGTCGGCTGGATCCCGCACCTCATCGAATCGATCGACGACCGGTACTGGCGCAACCGGGTCTGGGGTGACCTCCCGATCAACGAGCCGCCATCGTCGTACTGGTATCGGAACAACGCGGCGACGTTCATCACCGACCGCTCCGGGATCGCGCTGCGCCACGCCGCGGGAATCGACAACATCATGTGGTCGAGCGACTACCCGCACCACGGCAACGACTGGCCGTACTCGCGCAAGGTGATCGAAGACACCATGGGCCAGATCCCCAACGACGAGAAGGTCAAGATCACGGGCGCCAACGCGGCGCGGATCTGGCACCTCGACGGTTAGCCCTCGGTTGCCGCGACCGTTCCCCGCTCGATGGCGCCCAGGGTGAGTCGCTGGATCGTGCGGTGATGCGCGTAGTCGACGAGGCGACGCGCCAGCGGGAGGATCTCGGTGGCGGTTTGACCCGCGACGGCCTGGAACTCCGCGAGCTCGTCGGGATCCCACGTCAGCGCGCCGCCGGTGGAGAACAGGCCGATGACCTCGCGCTGGGTCGCTTCGATGCCGTGGGCGTAGATCCGTCCCAGCTCGATCAGGGCCTTCGGGGGGAGGCCCATCTCGTGCAGCTCGGCCATGGTGCGGAGGAGGTCGAGGTCGTCGTCGTCGTACGCGTCCCGCCCGTACTCGGCGGGGTCGCGCAGCAGCCCTGAGGCGCGCAGCGCGGCGCAGAGCTGGCGGTCGATCCCGGCCCGTTCGATGAGCTCATCGAGGGTGTAGGCCCGGGCTTCGCCCCGGTCGGCGAAGATGCCTTCGACCAGGCTCTGGTTCTTGTCCAACAGGGTTCGGATCGCGGCGAGGGAGAAGCCCCGGCCCTGCAGGTCCCGGATCCGCTCCAGGCGCTCCAGGTGGACCGGGCCGTACAGCTTGACCCGGCCCGCCCGTTCCCCTTCGGGGAGGAGGGCCTCGCGTTGGTAGTAGCGGACGGTGTCGACCGTCACGTCCGCCCGGTGGGCGAGGTCGTCGATGCGCCAGGCACAAGGCGAGGTCATGGGGGTCCCAGGATGGCCGCTCGGGGCGGGCCGGGTCTGTGACGTTCGTCACGGACCTTGACAGCGACCACCTTAAGAGTGAAGACTCTTTAGGTCAAGACACTCGACCTTGTGCTCGAAAGTGCAAGGGGGTGTCGAGGAGTGAGAGGAGCGGCCATGGCAACCACCAGCAAACGAGAGCGGGATCGGGCCTTGGCCTGGATCGCGTCCCAGCTTCGCTGGGAGCGGACCCTGGCTGGCCTTCGGGACGCGGAATCGCACGTCGACGAGCGTCAGGCCGCCTGACCTTTCTGCCGATACAGAACTGGCGCCGTCTCGCGACGGCGGGTCTCCCCCCGTCCCGTTGTCGCCGGCGTCATGAGCCCGGCCCTTTCGAGGGCCGGGCTCGTTACTGTCCGGGGTCGGCTCGCACCCAGCGGGGGAGCGCGACGTCCTCGACGGTCGCGAAGACCACCCGGACCGGCTCACCGACCCGGATCGTCTCGGGGTCGACCTCGTTGATGGGACCGTCGGCGCGGGTCACCAGGTTGCCGACCATGCGGATCGTCGGGTCGTCGTCGAGCGCGACGACGATCACGTTGTACGGGGCGAGCTCGGCGTAGGCGGGCAGCAGCGGCGGGTGCGCGACGACGAACGACCACACCGACGCCCGTCCCGACGTCGGGACCCAGTGCACCGCGACGGACTGGCAGTCCGGGCACATCGGTCGGGGCGGGAAGCGCCACCGCCCACACTGGTCGCACGCCTGGACCAGCAGCTCGCCGCGGTGACAGCCGGCCCAGAACTCGGCGCTGTCCTCACCGTTGAGGTCGGGCAGGACGAAGCCGGTCTCCATGCTCAGTTCCTCAGCAGCAGGGCGCTGGTGGGCACGCCCTCGCCGCTCGTCACCAGGCACGTGTCGGCCCCCTCGACCTGGCTCGTGGAGGCGCCGCGCATCTGGCGCACGCCTTCGAGGACCAGGTTGAAGCCGTGCACGTACGCCTCGGACATGCCACCGCCGCTGGTGTTCGTCGGCAGCCGACCGTCGGGCCACTCGAGCGCCCCGCCGTCGGTGAACGCGCCCCCTTCGCCGCGGGCACAGAACCCGTACCCCTCCAAGGAGAGCGGGACGAGGGGACTGAACGCGTCGTAGATCTGCGCCACCTTCACGTCCGCGGGCCCGAACTCGGCGCCGCGCCACAGCTGCCGGGCCGCGGCCCACGACGGCCCTTCGAGGGGATCGTCGTTGAAGTAGTTGATCATCGTCTGGTGCTGGCGAGGCAGGCCTTGCGCCCCGGAATGCACGTACACCGGCCGCTGCGGCAGATCGACGGCCCGATCGGCACCGACGAGGACCACCGCGAGCGCACCGTCGGTCTCGAGACAGTTGTCGAACAGGCACAGCGGCTCGGAGATCCAGCGGGCCTCGAGGTACTGCTCCCGGGTCAGGGGCTTGTCGTGCATCGTCGCGGCCGGGTTCCGGTTGGCGTGCTTGCGAAACGCGAGCGCGACATTGGCGAGGTGGTCGCGGGTGCCGCCGTACTCGTGCATGTACCGGCGGGTGAGCATCGCGACCTCGTCGACCGGGCGGAGCAGCCCGAAGGGGCGACTCCACTGCCAGTGGTCAGCCAGCCGTGCTGGGACCTGCGCCCACGGCCGACTCGACTTCGCGGCCCGTTTGCGGGCCCGCCACACCACGGCCACCCGACACTGTCCCGCCGCGACCGCCATCGCCGCCTGGACCACCGCGCCGCACCCGGCGCCGCCGCCGTAGCCGACCTGGGAGAAGTAGGTGATGTCGCCGAGCCCGACGTTGCGGGCCACGTCGACCTCACGGTTGAGCTCCATCGTGAACGAGGCCAGCCCGTCGACCTCGCCGGCGGGGATGCCGGCGTCGGTGAGCGCGGCGACGATGGCCTGACAGGCCAAGGACAGCTCGGAGTCGGCGAGACCCTTCCCGAAGCTGGTCTGGCCGATGCCGACGATCGCGACCTGGTCCCGCAGCGGTGACGTCACTACCAGCCTTTGAACTCGGTGGGTCGCCGCTCGATGAAGCTGGCGACACCCTCGGCGGAGTCGCCGGTGGCGGTGACCATCTCGACGAGGAGCGCCTCCTCTTCGAACATGGTCGCACGATCGGTGTCGAGCGAGCGGTTGAGCAGCCGCTTGGCGAACCCGATGGTGCGAGTCGGCCCCTGCGCCAGCCGGCGGGCCCACTCGCCCGTCGCGGCCTCGAGCTCGGACCCCGGCACCACCTTGTTCACCAGCCCGATGCGCTCGGCGTCCGCGGCGCTGAGGTCATCGCCGAAGAACACCAGCTCCTTGGCCTTCTGCAACCCGACGAGCCGGGGCAGCAGGTACGTGCCGCCACCGTCAGGGATGAGACCCCGACGGACGAACACCTGGATGATGCGGGCATGGTCCGCCGCGATGACGAGATCGGACGCCAGCATCATCGCCGAGCCGCCACCGGCCGCGGTGCCGTTCACCGCCGCGACGATGGGCTTCTCACAGTCGAGCATGGCGCCGATGAGCCGCTGGATCCCGGTGCGGATCATGCGGGCGGCCTCGCCCGCGACTCGATCGGGCGCCCCTTCCGGCTTGGGGGGCGGCGCGACCCGTCCGGAGCGCAGGTCGGCGCCGGTGCAGAAATGACGCTCCCCGGCCGCGGTCAGCACGATCGCCCGCACGTCGAACGACGTGTTCGCCGCGTCGAGATGCTCGATGAGGCGGTTCCGCACCGCGGGTGTGATCGCGTTGCCGGCGTCGGGCCGGTTCAAGGTCAGCCAGAGGACCTGATCCTCGACGCGGGCGAGGAGGTCGTTGTCCACGTTGTCGGTCACTTGCGCACCACCAAGGCATCCAGGGCCACCGCACCGCGGGGCCGTACGACGAGCGGGTTGATGTCGATCTCGGCGATGCC
>DAIMHT010000010.1:0-4839 GCA_036723155.1 Actinomycetota bacterium | reverse complement strand
GTCGCGCGGCGGAGCAGGTCGGCGAAGGTGGCGCGCACCTCGGTGGCGCTGGCCACCCCGACCGCCACGAGCCCGAGGTCGCTCTTGTGGGTCAGCGCCGCCGACACCGCTTTCAGGACCACGGGATAGCCGAGCCCGTTGGCGGCCCGGACCGCCTCGGCCGCGGTCGTGCACAGCACGTCGCGACTGCCCTTGATGCCGTACGCGGCGAGGACCCGCTTCGAGTCGGGCTCGGACAACCCCTCGCCCGGGGCCACACCGTCGAGGATCCGCCGGACCTTCCCGATCGCGGGCCGAGGCTCGGTCGGCGCGCCGACGAACGGCGAGTGGTACCGATCGACGAAGGCCCAGTAGTCCAGGTACGCGCGCACCGCTCGCACACAGTTCCCAAACGTGCGGAACACCGGCAGCGACGAGGGGAGGAGCACCTCGGTGTACGCCGGCTCGGTCCCGACCGGGGAGCCCCACACGACGAAGATCGGCTTGTCGGTCGTGGCTGCCACCGCCACCAGGTCTCGGGCGAGGGGTCGGCTCATCGTCTCCAGTGCCCCCGTGATGGGGCAGATGACCAGGTCGATGTTCGGGTCGGCGACGATCAGCTCCAGGATGCGACGCCCGGCGGGGGTCATGACCGGCGGGCCGCCGCAGTCGACGGGGTTCGACACCCGCAGGTAGGTCGGGATCAGCCCGTCGTGCAGCGCCCGCTGCGTCCCGGGGTCTAACGGCGGCAGCCGCAGGCCGGCCGCGGCCGCGAGGTCGGCCATGTGGGCGCCGGTCCCGCCCGAGATCGCGTAGACGCACACGCCGTCCCCGCCGGGACGTTTCGTGCGGGCGAACGCGGCCGAGATGTCGAGGAGCTCGTCGAGACCATCGACGCGCGTGACACCGAACTGTCGGAACACCGCGGACACCACCGCGTCGGCGCCGGTGAGGTGTCCGGTGTGCGCCTTGGCCATCGACCGGCCCTCGTCGGTCCGACCCACCTTCACCACCACCAGCGGCTTGTGGACCTGCGCCGCGTGGTCCGCGGCCAACATCAACGACCGGCCGTCCTTGAAGCCCTCGATGTAGGCGGCGACGACACCGACGTCGTCCTGATCGGCGAAGTACCGGACGAAGTCGGCGAACTCCAGGTCCACCTCGTTCCCGGTCGGCGCCCACTGCGACAAGGCGATCCCGATCTCTTGGCCCTGGAACACCGGGCGGCCCTGATGGCCGCTCTGGGTGATCAGCGCGATCGACGGTCCCGGCAGGTCGTCGCGGAAGTCCGAGAAGGCATTCAGGTTCGTGTTCGGGCCGAGCAGGCGCGTTTCGCCCGAGCGGACGAGCTCGCTCAGCCGTTCTTCGAGCGCCTCCCCGTCCTCACCGACCTCCGAGAACCCGGCGGCGAAGATCACGGCGAACCGGGCCTTGCGGGCGACGACCTCGGCGAACGAATCGACGGCGTTGCCGGTGAGGATCACCGCCAGGTCGATGTCGCCGGGGACGTCGTCGATCGTGGCGTAGCAGCGGGCACCCAGCACCGTCTCGTAGACCGGATGCACGGGGAAAAAGGAGGCGCCGTGCTCGTCGGCCCACTGCTTGATCCGGAGCGTCATCGCCGCGTTCGGCTTGCGGGACGCCTCCGACGCACCGATCACCGCCACCGTCGTCGGGTGCAGGAACGTGTCGAGGTCCACGTCGCGCAGCCGCAACGGCCGCCCACTCACGTCGACGGGCAGACGGGATTCGGGCATGCACGCTCTCCCAGGTTGCGCCCGACCAGGCGCGGGCCGCAAAGGATGACACGAGAGTCAGCAATCCGGCGAGTTCCCCGACGGCGCAACGGGTTCCGGGTGGGGTCGCCGCGGCTCCCAGGTAACGTCACGAGGCGTGACCGTCCTCGGCGACCGCGACACCGTCGTCGTGGTCGGGGCCGCGCTCGCCGGTCTGCGCGCCGCCGAAGAGCTGCGGTTGGCGGGCTACGACGGCCGGCTGGTGATGATCGGCGCCGAGGCGCACCGCCCCTACGACCGTCCGCCGCTCTCGAAGCAGGTCCTCGCGGGGGAGTGGGAGCCGGAGCAGACCGCACTGCGCGCGGCGCCCGACGACGATCTGGATCTGGACTGGCGGCTCGGCTGTCGCGCCGCGGCGCTCGACCTGGCCGACCGCGCCGTGATCCTCGGTCACGGTGAGCGGGTCGAGTTCACCGCCGCGGTGCTGGCCACCGGCGCGATCCCGCGGACCCTCCCCGACACGCCGCCCCTGGCCGGGATCCACGTGCTGCGCACCCTCGACGACTGTCTCGCGCTGCGCGCCGAGCTGGAGCACCGGCCTCAGGTCGTCGTCGTCGGCGCGGGGTTCATCGGCGCCGAGGTCGCCGCGACCTGTCGGGGTCGGGGACTCGACGTGACCGTCCTCGAGGCGCTCCCGTCACCGATGGTCCGCGGTCTCGGACCGCTGCTCGGCGACGCGCTCGGTGCGTTGCACCGCGATCACGGTGTCGACCTGCGGCTGCGGACCAGCGTGGCCGGCTTCGAAGGCCACGAGCGCGTCGAACGGGTGCTCCTCGGCGACGGCACCACGGTCCCCGCGGACGTGGTCGTCGTCGGGATCGGCGTCCGCCCGGCCACGGACTGGCTGGAAGGGTCGGGGCTGACCATCGAGGATGGTGTGGTGTGCGACGAGACCTGTCTCGCCGCGCCCGGGATCGTCGCCGCCGGAGATCTCGCCCGGTGGCCCAACCCGCTCTTCGACGGCGAATCGATGCGCCTCGAGCACTGGACCAACGCGGCCGAACAAGGCGTCTACGTGGGACGGCGGCTGCTCGCCTCCGATCCCGTCGAAGCGTTCGCCCCCGTCCCCTTCGTCTGGTCGGACCAGTACGACGTCAAGATCCAGGTCGCGGGCCGGGTCCGAGGCGACGACCGCATCGAGATCGTGGACGGCGCGATCGACGAGCGCCGATTCGTCGCCGCCGTCGGCCGTGACGGGCGCCTCATCGGCGCGGTGGCGTTCAACCGACCCCGGGTCCTCATGCAGTACCGGCGCCTGATCGCGCAGCGATGCTCGTTCGATGACGCCCTCGCGGTGGGCCAGACCGAAGGGGCGCGATGAGCCTCGTCTCGGTCCAACCCGCGGACGCCGACGGCGTGGCAGTGCTCACCCTCACCCGAGCCGAGAAGCGCAACGCCCTCTCGATAGCCCTGCGCGACGAGATGTCCGATGCCCTCGACCAGCTCGCGGCCGCCGACGCCACCCGCGTGGTCGTGATCACCGGCGTCGGTGACGTGTTCAGCGCCGGCTTCGACCTCGACGAGTTCGCCGCCACCGAGCTCGCGTCCCGGCTCTGGGAATCGAGCGACCGGTGGCACCGGACCGTCATCACGTTCCCACTGCCGACGGTGGCCGCGGTGAACGGAGCCGCGCTCGGGGGCGGGTTCGACCTCACGGTGATGTGCGACCTGCGACTCTGCGCCGACCACGCCACCTTCGGACATCCGGAGCACCGGTTCAGCCAGGTCGTGTACGCGCCGCTCCACGACCTCGTCGGTGGCGCGCGGGCTCGCGACCTGGCCCTGACCGGCCGCCGGGTCGATGCCGCCGAGGCGTTGACCCTCGGTCTCGTCTCCCGGGTGGTCCCGGCCGAGTCGCTGCTGCCGGAAGCCCTCGAGACCGCCCGCGAGATCGCGCAGGCCCCCCGTGAGGTGCTGCTGGCGATGAAGGCCAAGATCATCCGGCGGGCCGGCGTCACCGTCGGCGCCACGCTCGATCTCTGAATCCGCCGGGGCTTCCGTGACGTCGTCGCTGCTGGTCACGAACGACTTCCCGCCCAAGATCGGCGGGATCCAGTCCTATCTCTACGAGCTGTGGCGCCGCCTGCCCGCCGCGGAGACGACCGTGCTCACGACCCCGTACGCGGGCTCCCGGGCCTGGGACCAGGCGCAGCCGTTTCGCGTCGAGCGCACCCGGCAACGGTTCTTGCTCCCGACCGCCGCCCTCGCCCGCGACATCGATGCCTTGGCGCGCGAGGTCGACGCCGGTGTCGTGTTCGTCGACCCGATGTTGCCGCTCGGTCACCTCGTCCCGCGCCTCGCGGCTCGCCCGACCATCGTCGTCGCGCACGGCGCCGAGATCACCGTGTACGGGCGACTCCCGGCCACGGCCCCGTTCGCGCGCCGGGTCCTGCGTCACGCCAGCGGGCTCGTCGCCGCCGGGCAGTACCCGGCCGACCAGGCGGCCCGCGTCGCGGGACGCGCGGTGCCGACGCTCGTCATCCCGCCTGGGGTCGACCCGGTCCGGTTCGCGCCCCGCGACGACGCGGCGCGCCGAGCCACCCGGACCCGGTTCGGGCTCGACCCCGACGCCCCTCTGGTGCTCGGCGTCAGCCGGCTCGTGCCGCGCAAGGGGTTCGATGTGCTGCTCGACGCCGTGGCCGGCCTCGAGGGCGTCCAGGTGGCCATCGCCGGCGCCGGCCGCGACGAAGCGCGCCTGGCGCGCCGCGCGGCCCGGCTCCCGGGGCGGGCCCGGCTGCTGGGACGCGTCCCCGACGCCGACCTGCCCGACCTGTACGCGTCGGCTGATGTCTTCGCCATGCTGTGCCGCGACCGGTGGGCCGGCCTCGAGGCGGAGGGCTTCGGCATCGTGTTCCTCGAAGCCGCGGCCTGCGGCGTGCCGACGGTCGTCGGCCGCAGCGGCGGCGCGGCCGAGGCCGTCGTCGACGGTGTGACCGGCGTCGTCGTCGAGCCCCGCGACGTCACCGGAGTCCGAGCGACGCTCGATCATCTCCTCGGCGACAAGGCGGTGCGCGCTCGCCTCGGCGCCGCGGCCCGCCGTCGGGCCGTCGACGAGTACGCCTAC
>DAIMHT010000009.1:0-20596 GCA_036723155.1 Actinomycetota bacterium | reverse complement strand
TCGCGCTCAGCGCGGCGAGAGCGACCGAGACCGGGAGTTCGCGGGCTGCCATCGGCTACGGGTTCGCACCGTGCGGTTCCATTCGTGGGCGAAGTGCTCGGTCGACGCGTCGACGACCTGGATACTCCCGGTCGTGGCGTCGCTCGGAGCGGTGGCGACCAGGGTGACGATCCGCCGTCCTCGGAGCGCGGCTGCGGCGTCCACGATCGGGGTGTCGGGGGCACCGGTGACGATGATCACGGCCCCGACCCCGAGCCGCTTTCGGAGCGCCGCGGTGACCGGGCGCAGCAGGTCGGCGGCGTCCGGTTCGGCGACCGCGAGATTGTCGAGCACCAGCTCCAAGGCGCTGGCGCCGGGGCGTCGGAACGTCTCCCCGGCGGCGGTCACGACCTCGATCGGCTGCCGGGTGCGGTGCAGCGTCGTCGCGATCGACGCGGCCATCTCGATCGCCCGCTCGAACGACGCCGCGTCGTGCACCGCCTCGCGGGTGTCGAGCAGGATCACGGCCCGGCCGGGGGCGGCGGCCTCGTCGACGCGGACCAGCAGCTCTCCACCTTTGGCGCTCGACGGCCAGTGCACCCGTCGGGGGTCGTCACCCGACTCGTACTCCCGGAGGGCGAGGAACTCGCCGAAGGCCTCGACGACCGGGACGCGGGCCCCTGCCGCCCGCTCGTCGGGCTCGCCGCCGCCGCCTCGCAGCGGTGCCACGAGGTCGTGGACCCGAGGCCGGATGATGATCTCGGCGGTGTCGCCGACCGGCCACGTGCGGCGGACCAGCCCGCACGGGTCGGTCACGGTGATGAGCGTCGGGCCGACGACGTAGCGCCCGCGGTGACTGGTGGGGATCCGGTAGCCGGCTTCCACCGGCGTGCCCGCCGCGAGGGGAACGACCGCGAACCGCGCCGCGCGCCGCCCGGAGTCGACGCTCTCGGTCACGTTCAACCAGGGGCTGGCCTGGGTCGTGTGGCCGTGCAACACCACCCGCCCCTCGCCGCCGACGGTGGGGCGCGTCGGGTACACCGACCGTTCGAGGGTCAACGCCACCCGGTGCGTCGACACCCACAGGAACCCGAACCCGAGGAGCAGCCCCGCGCCGAGCGCGAGCGCTGCCAGCGGATCGGCTCCGACCAGCCGGCTGCCGATGAGGAGCCCACCCGCGGCCCCGGTCAACGTCCACCCTCTTCGGGTGAGCTCCGCCGCGCCGACTCGCGCGTCGCGAGCCATCGTCGTCAGCCCGACGCGCCGGGAACGGGCAGGCGGGTCACGATGCGGTCCAGCACGTCCTCGGACGACACCCCCCGCAGCTCCGCTTCGGGCGTGACGATCATCCGGTGGGTGAGCACTGCCGAGGCGAGCGTCTTGACGTCGTCGGGGATCACGTAGTCGCGCCCTGCGCCCGCGGCCATCGCCCGGGCACCCCGCTGCAAGGCCAGCGCGCCCCGAGGGCTGACGCCGAGTGCCAGCTCGGGGTCTCGGCGGGTCTCGTCGACCAGGTCGACGATGTACGCGCGTAACGCCGGGGCGACGTGGATGGTCGTGATCGCGTCCGCTGCGGTCGCGACGTCGGCCGCGGTGGCGACCGGTTCTAGGTCGTCGGGGCCGACGAACCCGGCGCCGTGCGTCTCGAGGATGGCCATCTCGGCGTCACGGTCGGGGTAGCCCATCGGCAGTCGCATCAGGAACCGGTCGAGCTGCGCCTCGGGGAGGGGATAGGTGCCTTCGAGCTCGACCGGGTTCTGCGTCGCGATGACCAGGAACGGTCGAGGAAGGGCCCAGGTGTGCGCGTCGACGGTGACCTGGCGTTCCTCCATCGCCTCCAGCAGCGCGGACTGGGTTTTGGGCGACGCCCGGTTGATCTCGTCGCCGAGGAGGACGTGGGCGAACACACCGCCGGGTCGGAACTCGAACTGGCTCGTCGCCCGGTTCCAGACCGAGACGCCGATGACGTCGGATGGCAGCAGGTCAGGGGTGAACTGGATTCGATTCGCCGAACCGGCGATCGAGCGGGCCAGCGCCTTCGCGAGTGATGTCTTGCCGACACCGGGAACATCCTCGATGAGGAGATGCCCCTCCGCGAACAGGCACACCAGGGCAAGGTGCACCTGGTCGCGCTTGCCCTGGATCACGCGTTCGACGTTGCTCGCGAGCGCCTCGAACAGCGCCGCGACGTCGACGCGTCGTGCGGCAACGGGTTGTGCCAAGCTCCCTCCCGAGCCGCCGCGCACGCTACCAGCAGCCTCGCCGGTTTCGGCCGATACGGTCGCACCGTGCGCGAGCGGAGCGGTTCCGGTTGGGTACGAGCGGTTCTGGCCGTGGGTCGACGACCGTCCCTCTGGCCCACCGCGATCCGTCAGGCCCGCCGTCTCGCCCGCTCGTCCTGGTGGCGTCGCCCCCCGTTCCTCCCGGTCCCGGACCGGGCGTACCTGCGGTTCCGGCTCGAGACCCAGTACGGCGCGCCCGACACGCCGCCCGATTCCCGGGACCTCGTCGCGTACCTGGGCTGGTGCCGGGCCCTGGACCGGGCGCGTGCCGGTCGACGCTGACGGTTCGCCTCGCCAGGGCAGGCGGCGCCGGTAAACTCCGGGCCGACTCGCCACCCCGGTGCGGCCAGCAGGAGGTCACGAGGCTTGGGGAGAGCCCTGCTGCTCAACGCCAGCTTCGAGCCTCTCTGCGTCGTCTCGGTGCGACGAGCGGTTGTCCTGGTCCTCAAGGACAAGGCCGAGATCGTGGCTCGGAACGGCGCCGAGCTGCACTCTGAGCGGACCGTCATGGCGGTCCCGGCGGTGATCCGGCTCGTGCACTTCGTCCGGGTCCCGTACCGAAACCGCGTCCCGCTCTCCCGGCGCGCCGTCTTCGCCCGCGACGGGCACCGCTGCCAGTACTGCAGCCACGCGGCCGAGAACATCGACCATGTCGTGCCCCGCTCCCGAGGCGGCGAGCACGCCTGGGAGAACGTCGTCGCGTCGTGCCGGTCCTGCAACGCCCGCAAGGAGGACCGCACCCTCGCCGAAGCCGGACTCCGGCTCCGCCGCAACCCCATCGCACCCCACGCCAGCCTCTGGCTGGTCGCCATCGCCGGGTCCCTCGACCCTGCCTGGGAGCCGTTCCTCCCTGGTCTCGAGGCCGTCCCCGCCTAAAACCGCGCCCCGGCGCGGACGCCTTCCGCTCCACCGCGCCCCACCTCCGGCCGGCCGGGTGCCGGCCCGTGCCCCGGCGTCGTCGCCACGACGCGCCCGTCCGGGTTCGGCGCGGCCCGAGACGCGCCGGTCGGGGCGCGGGGTGGGGCTCGTGGGGGGAAGTGGGGCGGAAGGGGTTGACGAGGTGGGGAATGGGGGCTTAGGGTGGAGGCCAGTGGTTGATTGTGGAGTATCCGGGGTGGCCCCGGGAGGCTCCGCTGGCGAGGGGACATGGTGGCAACGTCGTTCATCGGGCGGTACCAGCACACGCTGGACGACAAAGGCCGCCTCATCCTCCCGGCGGACTTCCGCAAGGCGCTCGAAGAGGGCGCCTACATCGGTCAGTTCCCCGGCGGGTGCCTGGCCATCTACACGCCGGAGAGGTTCAGCGAAGTGAGCGAGGACATCAGCCAGAGCGCGAAGGAAGGTGGCACCGAGGCCGCCGTCCACGCCTCCCGGGTGTTCTTCGCCAGCGCCCAGTCGGTCACCCCCGACAAGCAAGGCCGGGTCCCCGTCGCCGCGTACCTGCGCGACTGGGCGCACCTGGACCGAGAGGTGATCGTCACCGGTCAGGACAAGCGGATCGAACTCTGGTCCCCCCAGAGCTGGCAGCAAGTGGAGCGGGAAGGCCAAGCCGAACTCGCTCGCCGCCAGAGCTGGGGCATATAGGACGAGAGAGAGGAGAAACTCGACCGAGACGAACGTGGCCCGATGGCCCGTCAGCAGCCCCCCGGCCGGCGCGGTGAAGCCCCTACTCCGCCCGCTCCACCGGACCGCTTCGGGGAGAAATCCGAACGGACGTCGTCCGTCCGGGGGGCTGCTGGCGGACCCGAGGGTCGGCGAGGAGATCTCATGGGTGGCTTCCAGCACCGACCGGTCATGGTCCGGGAGGTGATCGAACTCCTCGCCCCGGTGCCAACGGGGACCGTCGTGGATGCGACGGTCGGTGGCGGTGGGCATGCCCGCCGACTCCTGGAGGCTCGACCGGATCTCCGCCTCCTCGGGATCGATCGTGATCCTGCGGCAGTGGCGGCGGCCCGAGCCGAGCTCGAACCCTTCGGTGACCGGGCACGGATCGTGCACGGCGGCTTCGAAGACGTCGCCGAGATCGTGGGACAAGCGAGCGAGGGAAATGTCATGGGAATCCTGTTTGACCTCGGCGTCAGCAGCCCGCAGCTGGACCTCCGGGAACGGGGGTTCACCTACTGGGGTGACGCGCCGCTCGACATGCGCATGGACAGCGCCCAGTCGCTGACCGCGGAGCGGGTCGTCAACGAGTACACCGAGACCGACCTGACGGCCGTGATCTCCAACAACGGCGAGGAGCGCTTCGCCCGTTCCATCGCGGCGCGCATCGTGGCGCACCGGCCGTTGCACACGACGGGGGACCTCGTCACCGCGGTGAAAGAAGGCATCCCGGCCCGCGCTCGCCGCCGGGGTGGCCACCCGGCGCGCCGGACCTTCCAGGCGATCCGCATGGAAGTCAACCGGGAGCTCCCCAATCTCGCCGCGGGCCTCGACGAGTCCGTCCACATCATCGGACCGAACGGTCGGGTGCTGGTGCTCGCCTATCACTCGCTCGAGGACCGCGCCGTCAAAGAGCGCTTCAAGAAATGGGCTGGCGAAGACCCGGCGAGCCAACCCCCGCCCGGGCTCCCGGTCGAGCCCACCCGGCCCCACGCGCTGGCCCGCCTCCTGACCCGGCGGGCGTTGCGCCCCCAGGCTGACGAGGTGGCCGACAACCCCCGGGCCGAGAGCGCCCGGCTCCGCGCCATCGAGAAGCTTCCCTCACCGACGGGTCCGTGAGTCCCGTGGCCGTCGCCGCGCCCCCGGCGCGGGTCCGCTCGGGGTCCCGCCGCGGCGTCGCTGCCGCCGCGCCGCGCCGGGCCTCCGAGCCTCGCCGTGATCACCTGCGCGTCGTTGCCCCGGCCCGGCGAGCGCGTCGGGTTCGTTACTCGGCGGTCTTCGCCGCGGTCGCGACCGTCGTCGCGGTCCTGGCGCTCGTCATGTTCCATGTGATGACCGCCCAGTCGCAGCTCACCCTCGACCACGCCAGCCATCAGGTCGACGACGCCCAACGCCGCTACGACCAGGCTCGTCTCGTCAACGCCCAGCTCGCATCGCCGTCACGAATCGTGGCCCGCGCCCTCCAGCTGGGCCTGGTCCCACCGGCGGGCCCACCGGTGCCAGTCCCGGTCCCGAGCGGCACCATCGGCTCGGCCGCTCCCGTCTCGGCCCGTCATGCCTCGCAACCATGAGCAGCCCGTGACGACCCGAGCCCGAGCCCGCCCGGGCTCACGAGCCCCGCGGATCGAGCGACCGCCGGCTCGGCCGGCGGTCGCTGCGCGCGCGCGCCACACCCCACGAACCGGGGCGCGACGCCTGAACCATCACCGTGTTCCTCCGACCGAGGTGTCGTCGTCCCGTCGTCTCGCCGCCCTCCTCGTCGTCACGGTGCTCGTGTTCGCCCTGATCGGGATCCGGCTCGTCGACGTGCAGGCCCGCAACCGCGGCCGATACGTCCGCCTCGGTCTCAATCAGCGCGTCCGCACGGTGACGATCCCCGCGCCGCGCGGCACCATCTTCGACCGGAACGGCAACGCCCTCGCCGTCTCCGTCGACGCCACCAGCATCTCCGCCAACCCGAAGGTCATCCGAGACCCGGCCGCGTACGCGGCCAAGCTCGCACCCATCGTCGGCGTCGACGCCGCCACGCTGCAGGCCCGCCTGAGCGACCATCGCCTCGGCTTCGTGTACATCGCCCGCAAGGTTGATCCGCCGGTGGAGAAGGCCGTGCGCGCCCTGCACCTCACCGGCCTCGACTACACGCCCGAGCCCAAGCGCTACTACCCGGCCGATCCGCTGGCGGCGCCGATCCTCGGTGTCGTCGGGACCGACAACGGTGGCCTGTCCGGCCTCGAAGCCGGGTCGCAACCCACCCTGGCCGGGCAGAACGGCCGGCTCGTCGTCGAACAAGACCCACGGGGCCAGAACCTCCCGAACGGGACCCGCCAGGACCGGCCGGCGCTGAAAGGGTCCGACGTCGTCCTCACCATCGACCAGTCGCTGCAGTACCAGGCCGAGCGGGTCCTCGCCGACGAGGTCACGACCGCGCACGCCAAGGGCGGCATGGCGATCATCACCGACGTGCGCACCGGCAACGTCCTCGTGATGGCCAGCGTCGACGGACCCAACAGAGCGATCCCGGCCCACCCGTCGTCCGGCCTGTCACCGAACCGTCCGCTCACCGACGTGTTCGAGCCCGGCTCCACGGCCAAGGTCGTGACGATCGCCGCCGCCATCGAAGCCGGGATCGTCAGCCCGTCGACGGTCTTGTCGGTGCCGCAGTCGATCATGGTCGACAACATCAAGTACGAGGACGTCGACACGCACCCGACCTTGATGTCCGTCGCCGACATCGTTCGTCAGTCGTCCAACGTGGGGACGATCGAGATCGCCCGGATGCTCGGCCGGGACCGCTTCGACGCCGCCATCCACGCGTTCGGGTTCGGCGCGCCCACTGGCACCGGGTACCCCGGTGAAGCCGCCGGGATCCTCCTCCCGCGGGCGCAGTACAACGCCACGAGCCTGGCGTCGATGCCGATCGGCAGCGGGATCGCCGTGACCGCGATGCAGCTCCTCGACGTCTACCTGACCATCGCCAACAACGGCGTCGCGCACCAGCCCCATCTCGTCAACGCCACCATCGACGGTGCCGGCCACCGCCACCCGCTTCCCTCCACCGCCGATCACCCGGTGGTGTCACCGAACACCGCGGCGCAGGTGCGACAGATGCTAGAAGCCGTCGTGACCGGCGGGACCGGGACCGAAGCCCAGATCTCCGGGTACCGCGTCGCGGGCAAGACCGGCACCGCCCGGAAGCCGCCGTACCTCAAGCCGCCGTACAACTACGTCGCCTCGTTCGCCGGATTCGCGCCCGCGGAAGCACCGCGACTCGCAGCCGTGGTCGTCCTCGACGAGCCCCAAGGCGCGGTCTTCGGCGGTTCGGTCGCCGCGCCCGCCTTCGCCAAGATGATGCAGTACGCGCTCACCGTCGAACGTGTCCCCGCCTCGAGCCCCACGTCGCCCGCCGCGACCGGCCCGATACCCTGAGCGCCTCCCGGTGTTTGACCAAAGGACCGCGCGCGTGCAGCTCCAGGAGCTCCTGGCCGACGTCGACGTGCTCGACGTTCGCGGCGACGCCACCGTCGACGTGAACACGCTCGAGCACGACAGCCGCCGCGTCGCGCCCGGCGCCTGCTTCGCGTGCATCGTGGGCAGCGTCACCGACGGCCATCACCACGCGCCGAGCGCGGTCGAGAACGGAGCCGTCGCGCTGCTCGTCGAACGCCAGCTCGACCTCGGCGTCCCCGAAGCGCGCGTCGCCGACGTCCGCCGCGCGCTCGGGCCGGCCGCGGCCCGCCTCTACGGCCAGCCGTCCGCCAGCCTGCGCTGCCTGGGCGTCACCGGCACCAACGGCAAGACCACCACCACCTACCTGCTCGAGGCCATCGCCGCCGCGGCCGGCGAGCGGGCCGGCCTCATCGGGACCGTCGGCGCTCGGATCGCGGGCCAGCCCGTCCCCGTGGAGCACACCACCCCCGAGGCCACGGACCTCCAACGGCTCCTGGCGCACATGCGCGACGACGGCGTCCGCACCGTCGCGATGGAGGTGTCGTCCCATGCGCTGGCCCAGCACCGGATCGACGGCACCCACTTCACCGCGGTCTGCTTCACCAACCTGAGTCGCGACCACCTCGACTACCACCGCAGCCTCGACGACTACTTCGAGACGAAGGCCCGCTTGTTCGACCCGGCACGCGCCGATGCCGCCACGGTCAACCTCGACGACGCCCGCGGTCCCGACCTCGCGGCCCGGTGCCGGGCGCGCGGGCTGCCGGTCACGACGTTCGGCATCGACCGCGACGCCGACATCGTGGCCACCGACCTCCGTGTCACCCGCGACGGCAGTCACGTCACGCTGGTCGGACGCGGCGAGCGCACACCAGTCGAGATCCAGCTGCTCGGCTCGGTCAACATCGCGAACGCGGTCGCGGCCGCGGTCACCGCTCGCGTCGCCGGCTTCGAGACCGCCGCCATCACCGCCGGACTCGCGTCGGTGACCAACATCCCCGGACGGCTCGAGCCGATCGACACCGGTCAGCCGTTCACCGTGCTCGTCGACTACGCGCACACCCCCGCGGCCCTCGACGCGGCGTTGCGCACCGCGCACGATCTGCCCGGCACCCGCCGGGTCATCGTCGTCTTCGGCTGCGGAGGCGACCGCGACCACGACAAGCGGCCCCTCATGGGCGAGGTAGCCGCCAACCAGGCCGAGGTCGTCATCATCACGTCCGACAACCCGCGCTCGGAGCCGCCCGACGCGATCGCCGCCGCGGTCCTCGAGGGAACCCGGTCCGGGTCCGCCGCGGTCAGCGTGGAGCTCGATCGCCGCCGGGCGATCCGACAGGCCCTCGGTGACGCCCACACCGGAGACGTGGTCCTCATCGCCGGCAAGGGTCACGAAGCCCAACAGATCAGTGGGGGAGCCACGGTCGACTTCGACGACCGGGTCGTCGCCCGCGAAGAGCTGGGAGCCGGGGCGTGGAACTGACCGCGGCCGAGATCGCCGCCGCCACCGGCGGTCGAGTCGTGGCCGGGACACCGGACGCGCTCGCCCGCTCCTTCACGATCGACAGCCGGCTCCTCGACCCGGAGGCGTGCTTCGTCGCGCTCGTCGCGGCCCGGGACGGACACGACTTCATCGCCGACGCCTGGGCCCGTCACGCCACCGTCGCCGTCGCCAGCCGGCCCGTCCCGGCACCTCCCCCGGGCGCGGCGGTCGTCGAGGTCACCGACGGTCTCGCGGCCCTCGCCGCCCTCGGCCGCGAGGCCCGCGACCGCCTCGGGTCGGTGCCGGTGGTCGGTGTCACCGGATCCGCCGGCAAGACCGCCACCAAAGACCTCACCCTGGCGGCGCTGGCACCCCGCCGACGGGCGCACGCCAGCCCCAGCTCGTTCAACAACGAAGCGGGCGTCCCCCTCACGCTCCTCGGCGCGCCCGTCGGGACCGAGGTCGTCGTCACCGAGATGGGCGCCCGCTTCGCGGGCAACATCACCGCGTTGACCGACATCGCCCGACCGATCATCGGCGTGGTCACCCACATCGGCCTCGCGCACGCCGGCCCCCTCGGGGGCCCCGAAGGAATCGCCGCGGTCAAAGGGGAGCTGCTCGAAGCGCTCCCACCCGCGGGGTTGGCGGTCCTCAACGCCGACTGCCGCTTCGTTGCCGACTTCGCGGCCCGCACCGACGCCCGGGTGATGCGCGTCGGCGAAGCACGCGACGCGGACGTCCGGATCGTCGACCTCGAGCTCGACGCCGACCTCCGGCCCCGGTTCACCCTCGCGACCCCATCGGGCGCCGCGCCGGTCAGCTTGGCGCTCCACGGCGAGCACCACGCCCTGAACGCGGCGATGGCCGCCACCGTCGCCATGGAGCTCGGCGTCCCCATCGACGTCGCCGCCCGCGGCTTGCGCGACGCCCGACCCGCGTCGCTGCGCATGCAAGTCATCCGCACGTCCCGCGGCGTGGTGCTCATCAACGACGCCTACAACTCGAGCCCCACGTCCGCCGCCGCGGCGCTGCGTGCGCTCGGACGGCTCGAAGTCGCGGGGCGGCGCATCGCGGTGCTCGGCGAGATGCTCGAGCTCGGACCGCACAGCCCCGACGCCCACGCCGAGCTGGGCGGGCTCGCCGCCGACGTCGGGGTCGACCTGCTCGTCACCGTCGGGGCGGGCGCGGCCGGCATCGCGGCGACCGCCCGCGCCGGCGACGTGACCGTGATCGAAGCCCCCGACCCGTGCACCGCAGGCTCGATCGTGGACCACGAGGCCCGCGACGGTGACGCGGTGCTCGTCAAGGCGAGCCGTGCCGTCGGGCTCGAACGCGTCGCCGCGGCCCTCGAGGAGCCGAGACCGACGTGATCGAGCTCCTCATCGCCGCCGGTGTCGCATTCACGATCGCCATCCTCGGCACCCCGCTGCTCATCCGGGTGCTTCAGGCTCGCCAGATCGGCCAGCTGATCCGCGACGACGGGCCTTTTACGCATCCGCACGCCGCGAAGGCCGGCACCCCGACGATGGGTGGAATCGCGCTCGTCACCGCGGCGCTCGTCGGCTACGCCATCGCCCACGTCCGGACCCAGCAGTTCAAGTTCGCCACCACCGGGCTGACCCTGATGTTCATCGTCGCCGGCCTCGCGCTCGTCGGGTTCGTCGACGACTACCTCGGTGTCCGCGCCCGCCGGAACATGGGGCTACGCAAGCGGGGCAAGGCTGCGGGCCAGTTCCTCGTCGCGAGCGGGTTCGCCCTCCTGGCCCTGAACTACGTGCACGCCTCGACGCACCTGTCGTTCACCCGGGACCTGAATCTCAACCTCGGATCGAGCCTCTGGTTCATCGTCGCGGTGATCGTCGTCGTCGGCTCCGCGAACGGCGTCAACCTCACCGACGGGATGGATGGTCTCGCCGCGGGCTCGGCCACGTTGGCCTTCGCCGCGTTCACGGTCATCGCCTTCTGGGAGTTCCGCCATTTCGGCATCTACCACGTCGCTCCCGCGGGCGCGATCGATACCGCCGTCGTCGCTGCCGCGCTCATGGGGGCCTGCGGCGGGTTCCTCTACTGGAACGCCGCGCCAGCGCGCATCTTCATGGGTGACACCGGTTCGATGGCCATCGGCGGCGCGCTCGCCGGGCTCGCGTTGCTGTCCAAGACGCTGCTGCTCCTCCCCATCCTCGGGGGCTTGTACGTCATCGAGACCCTGAGCGTCATCGCCCAGGTCATCTCGTTCCGCGGCTTCGGTCGACGGGTCCTGCGCATGGCGCCGATCCACCACCACTTCGAGGTCAGCGGCTGGCCCGAGTTCACCGTCATCGTGCGGTTCTGGCTGTTCGCCGGCGTGTGCGTGGCCTTGGCCCTCGGGCTCTTCTACGCCGACTACATCAACATCCCGGGCGCGATCGGGCTGATCCGGCTGTGACGACCACCGCGACTCGCCCTCGGCTGCACCTGGTCCGCCCCTCGACCGGCACCTCGGTGCGCCCCGCCCACTACGTGCTGCTCCTCGCGACGGTCGCGGTGCTCAACGTGATCGGCGTCGTCATGGTCCTGTCGGCGTCGTCGGTGCTGTCGCTCACCACGTACGGGTCGGCGTGGTACTTCTTCGAACGCCAGCTGGTGTGGACGCTCATCGGCATCATCGGGTTCGCGATCGCGCTGCGGATCGACTACCGGCGCTGGCGCGACTGGGTCCGCCCGCTGCTGTTCGTCACGACCACGATGCTGGTCCTCGTCCTGGTTCCCCACGTCGGCATCTACGTCTCCGGATCGCGACGGTGGCTCGGGATCGGGGCCTGGCGGTTCCAGCCCACCGAGCTGGCCAAGTTCACGCTGATCCTCTTCACCGCCGACCTCCTCGCCCGCCGTCACGACGAGATCTTCGACTGGCGGCGCAGCGTCCGGCCCGTCCTGCTCGTCGTGTGCGGACTCGGTGCGCTCGTCTTCTTCGAACCCGACCTGGACTCCACCATCCTCATCGGGGTCATCGCGATCGCGGTCCTCGTCGCCGCCGGCGTCCGCTTCCGTCACCTCGCCACGGTCGGTGTCGCGGGGTTGAGCATCACCACGATCCTGGCCCTCTCCGCCCCGTACCGGCGGGCCCGGCTCCTCACCTTCCTGCACCCCACCGCCGACGCCGCCAACGGCGGCTACCAGATCGTCCAGTCGCTCATCGCGCTCGGGAGCGGCGGGGTCGGCGGGGTCGGCCTCGGCGCGGGCCGCTCGAAGTGGCTGTTCCTCCCCAACGCCCACACCGACTTCATCTTCGCGGTGATCGGCGAGGAGCTCGGCCTCATCGGCACCCTCACCGTCCTCGGCCTCTTCGCCGCGTTCGCGGTCATCGGGCTCCGCACCGCGCTCCGCGCCCCCGACCGGTTCGGGATGCTGCTGGCGACCGGGATCACCATGTGGGTCGTCGCCCAGGCCGCGGTCAACATCGGCGGCGTCGTCGGGTTGCTCCCGGTCTCGGGGGTGCCGCTCCCGTTCGTGTCCTTCGGGGGGTCCGCGCTGGTGTTCACCATGATCGCCGCCGGGGTCCTCGCCAACGTGGCCCGGCAGTCCCGGTGACCGCGACGACCATGACCCGACCGCGCGCCACCACCGCGTACGCCGTCGTGACCGGCGGTGGGACCGGCGGCCACGTGTACCCCGCGCTGGCCGTCGCGGAGGAACTCGTCCGCCGCGGCCATCCCGCGGACCAGATCCGCTTCGTCGGCGCCCGCCGCGGGATCGAGTCGGTGGCCGTTCCCGCGGCCGGCTTCGAGGTCGACGTCCTCCCCGGCCGGGGGCTTCGCCGCCGCCGCACCCTCGCGGCGGCACGCGACAACCTCCTCGCCGTGGGCGGCACCGCGCGTGCGATCGTCGCCGCTCGTCGGATCCTGCGCCGCACCCGCCCCCGGGTGGTGTTCGGGGTCGGCGGGTACGCGTCGCTGCCGTGCGTCCTCGCGGCCCGCCTGCAGCGAATCCCGACGGTCGTCCACGAGCAGAACGCCGCCCCCGGCCTCGCGAACCGGATCGCGGTGCGGCTCGGCGCCAAGCCGGCCATCTCGCTCCCGGGCACGCCGCTGACGGGGGCGGTCCTGACCGGCAACCCGGTCCGCCGAGTGATCACCGAGGTGCAGCGCCGCCCCGACCGGGACCATCCCGTCGTCCTGGTGTTCGGCGGCAGCCTCGGCGCGTGGCGGCTCAACGAGTCGGCCCTCGGCCTCTACGACCACTGGCGGGACCGTCGCGACCTCACCGTCGTCCTCGTCGCCGGTCGGCGGGACCACGCCGAGTGTTCCACCCGGCTCACCGCGCTCCGCCGGGCCGGCGACCACCTCGACTTCACCCTCGTCGAGTACGAGGACCACATGGAGCGCCAGTACGAGCGGGCCGCGGTGGCCGTCACCCGGGCCGGCGCGGTCACCGTCGCCGAGCTCGCCGTGGTCGGCCTGCCCGCGGTGCTCGTCCCGCTCCCCGGCGCCCCCGACGACCACCAGACCCGCAACGCCGAAGCCGTCGCGAGCGCCGGCGGCGCGGTCGTCGTCCCGGACGGCGACGCCACCCCGGCGCGACTCGCGGTCGAGCTCGACCAGCTCCTCGCCGACCCCGCCCGGCTCGACACCATGAGCACCGCGGCGCGCACCCTCGGCCGTCCCGACGCCGCCGCCCGCGTCGCAGCCCTCGTCGAGGAGACCGCCCGTGCCTGACCTCGACCTCACCGAACCCCGCGTCGTCCACATCGTCGGGGTCGGCGGTGCCGGGATGAGCGCGATCGCGGCCGTGCTGGCCCGCATGGGACACCGCGTGAGCGGCTCCGACCTCAAGGATTCCCCGCCGCTGGCCCGGTTGCGGCTCCTCGGCGTCGACGCCCGCGTCGGGCACACCGCCGCCAACGTCCCCGACGACGTCGACGCCGTCGTTGTGTCCACGGCGATCCCGGCGACGAACCCCGAAGTCGAGACCGCCCGCGAGCGCGACGTCCCGGTCCTGCGCCGCGCCGAGGCGCTCCGAGCCCTCGTGGCCATCCGGCGCGGCATCGCGGTCGCCGGCAGCCACGGCAAGACCACGACCTCCTCGATGCTGGCGCTGTGCCTCCGCGCCGCCGGATGGCACCCCAGCTTCCTGATCGGCGGAGACCTCAACGAGGTCGGCGCCAACGCCGCGTACGACGACGGCGACTGGCTGGTCGTCGAAGCCGACGAGAGCGACGGCACCTTCCTCGAGCTCGCACCCGAGGCGGCGATCCTCACCAACGTCGAGCCCGACCACCTGGACCACTACGGCGGCTTCCCCGCGCTGATCGACGCCTTCGGCCGGTTCCTCGCCTCCGTCCCCGGCACCCGGCTGGTGTGCGCCGACGACCCCATCGCGGCGCAGCTCGCGGCGGCGACACCCGGGGTGCGCACCTACGGGTGGCAGAGTCGCGACTACCGCGTCGACCACTACGAGGGCGGCCGGACCGGGAGCCACTTCCGGCTGTCCCGGGATGACGAGCCCCTCGGCGTCGTCGAGCTTCCCGTCCCCGGCCGCCACAACGCCCTCAACGCCGCCGGCGCCGCCGCCCTCTCCCTCGAGCTCGGCGTCACCTTCGAGGCCATCACCCACGCCCTGCGGGGCTTCGGTGGCGTCGCCCGCCGCTTCCAGTTCCGCGGCGAGGTCGACGGCGTCACCCTCATCGACGACTACGCCCACCTGCCCACCGAGGTCGCGGCGACGCTCCGCGCCGCTCGCGAAGGCGGCTGGCGACACGTCATCGCGGTGTTCCAACCGCACCGATACACGCGCACCGCCCGGCTGTGGCGCGACTTCGCGGACGCCTTCGTCGACGCCGACACCGTGGTCCTCACTGACGTCTACGCCGCCGGCGAATCGCCCCAGCCCGGCGTCTCGGGCCGGCTCGTCCTGCGCTCCGTCCTCGACGCGCACCCCGCCCAGCCGTTGACGTACCTGCCCCGACGCGCCGACATCGTCGACCACGCCCTGCGACTCGCCCAGCCCGGCGACGTCCTCTTGACCCTCGGCGCCGGCGACCTCACCACCGTCCCCGACGAGTGGCTGCGGGTCAGCGAGGCGACCCGATGACCCTCGACGCCGTCTACCGCGCGCTCGCCGACCACCTGCCCGGCGGCGCGGTCGGACGCGACGTCCCCGTCTCCGAGCTCACGACCTACCGGCTCGGCGGCCCGGTCGCGGTGGCGGTCCACGTCACGAACGAACCCGACCTCGCGGTCGTGGCGGCCGTCATCGCCGCCGCGGACCCGCCACCAACGGTGCTCGTCGTGGGTCGCGGCTCCAACCTCCTCGTCGCCGACCAGGGCGTCGCCGGCGTCGCCGTGATCCTCGGCGGCGACTTCGAGGCCGTCACCGTCAGCCCCGGCACCGGGACCGTGGAGGCGGGCGCGGCGGCCCCCCTCCCCGTCGTGGCGCGCCGCTCCGCCGCCGCGGGCCTCACCGGGCTCGAGTTCTACGTCGGCATCCCCGGGTCGGTCGGCGGCGCGGTGCGGATGAACGCCGGCGGTCACGGCCGCGAGACCCGCGAGGTCCTGGACCGAGCCTGGATCGTCGACCTCCTCGGGCCCGACGGGGTCGCCCACCCGCGCACCGTCGCCGACCTCGACCTCGGGTACCGGCACTCGTCGCTGCACCCCACCGAGGTCGTGACCCGAGCCGCGCTGCGCGCCACCGTCGACACCCCCGACGCGTGCGAGGCCCGCGTCGCCGACGTCGTCCGCTGGCGCCGCGAGCACCAGCCCGGGGGCGCCAACGCCGGCTCCGTGTTCCGCAACCCGCCCGGTGATTCTGCCGGCCGGCTCATCGACGCCGCGGGCCTCAAAGGCCACCGGGTCGGTGGCGCCGTCGTCTCGACGAAGCACGCCAACTTCTTCCAAGCCGAGCCCGGCGCCACGGCCAACGACGTCGCCCGGCTCATCACCGTGGTCCAAGACCGCGTCGAGGACCGCACCGGCGTGCGGCTCACCCCCGAGCTGCAGCTCGTCGGATTCGACGAGGCCCGGCGCCCATGACCGCAGTCGTCGCCCGTCCGCGCGTCGCGATCGACCCGCGCCTCCGCGCGCGCCGCGTCGCCGTTCGCCGCGACCAGGGCCACCGCCGCCTGCGCCGCCTCCTGGTCGGGCTCGGTGTCGTCGCCATCGCCGGCCTCGCCGCCGCCGTCGTCTACTCGCCGCTCCTCGCGGTGAACCGGGTCGAGGTGCAAGGCGCGGGCCCCACCCGCAGCGCGGTCCTCGCCGCCACCCACCTCGCCGCGGGGGCACCGATCCTCTTCGTCGACGCCGGCGGAGCCGCGGCCGCCGTCCGCCGGCTCCCCGCGGTGGAGTCGGCCCACGTCGAGCGCAGCTTCCCCCACACCGTGACCGTCACCGTCACCCTCCGGGTCCCGGTCGCGTGGGCGCCCGTCACCCCGACCGGCGCCGCGCTCGTCGACGCCCACGGCGTCGTGATCAGCCGCATCCCGGCCCCGCCGCTCGGGCTTCCCGAGCTCGTCGGCCTCACCGCGGTCCCCGGTCCCGGCGGCCGGGTCGCGCCCGCCGCGCCCGCGGCCGTCGCCGCCGTGCTCGTCCCCGCGCTCCCGGGCCGCGTCGTCGGCGTGACCCTCGGCCCGACCGGGCTCACCGTCGGCGTCCTCGCCGGCCCCCAGCTCCGCTTCGGTGACACCACCGCGCTCGCCGCCAAGGCCCGCACCGCCGCGGCCCTGCTCGGCGCCCTCGTCGCGCCCGCCACCTACCTCGACGTCAGCGTCCCCGCGGCCCCGGTGACCGGATGAGCCCGATGCCGGAAGACCGCGACCCACCCCGGGTGATGGAGCCCACCAGCGACGATGCGCTACCGTCTACCAGGGTGAGCTCGGATCGACCCGAGCCCGTCCCCGCCACGCCCACGGTGTGGCCCGTGGAGGGTCCCTCAGGACGCCCGCTCAGTGACCCCGCCCCGGACCCGCCGGGAGCCGCGACGGCCGGGCAGGTCCCACGTTTGGTCCCGAATCGGGACGAGAATACGACGGCGAGCCTTCGAGCCCCGGGCCCGGAGCACCAACCGAGCCCACCGCCAACCCTCGCCGGCGGCCCCACCGGAAGGACGACCGACATGCTGGGCGACCCGCAGAACTACCTGGCGGTGATCAAGGTCGCCGGCGTGGGCGGCGGTGGCGGCAACGCCGTCAACCGGATGATCGACGCCGGGCTCAAAGGCGTCGAGTTCATCGCGGTGAACACCGACGCGCAGTCCCTCCTCGTCAGCGACGCCGACGTCAAGCTCGACATCGGCCGCCAGCTCACCCGGGGCCTCGGCGCCGGCTCTGACCCCGACATCGGCCAGCAAGCCGCCGAGGACCATCGCGACGAGATCGAAGAGGTCCTCAAAGGCGCCGACATGGTCTTCATCACCGCCGGTGAAGGCGGCGGGACCGGCACCGGCGGTGCTCCCATCGTCGCCGAGATCGCCCGCGGGATGGGGGCCCTCACCATCGCCATCGTGACCCGACCCTTCGGCTTCGAAGGGCGACGACGCGCCGTCCAAGCCGACGGCGGCATCTCCCGCCTGCGGGAGAAGGTCGACACCCTCATCGTCATCCCGAACGACCGGCTCCTCGACGTCTCCGACGAGAAGTCGTCGCTGCTCAGCGCGTTCAAGATGGCCGACGACGTCCTCCTCCAAGGCGTTCAAGGCATCACCGACCTGATCACCACCCCCGGTCTCATCAACACCGACTTCGCCGACGTGCGGATGATCATGCAGAACGCCGGCACCGCGCTCATGGGCATCGGCGAATCGGCGGGGGAGAACCGCGCCATCGCCGCCGCGCGCGCCGCCATCTCCAGCTCGTTGCTCGAAGCCAGCATCGAAGGCGCCCGCGGCCTGCTCCTCAACGTGTCCGGCCCCTCCGACCTCGGCCTGTTCGAAGTCAACGAAGCCGCCGAGATCGTCAAGGAGACCGCCCACCCCGACGCCAACATCATCTTCGGGGCCATGATCGACGACTCCCTCGGCGAGAACATCCGCATCACCGTCATCGCCGCCGGCTTCGACCGCTTCGACGGCGAACGACGCAACGAATCGCGTCGCCGCCCCGAGCCCATCGGGCGCTCCTCGCGCGACGAGCTCCCCGACTTCGGAGGTGGAGGCACCGGCGGCGACGAAGACGACGACTTCGACGTCCCCGAGTTCCTGCGCTGATCCACCACCGGCTCGGTCCGGCTGACATCACCTGGACCGACCGGCACGGCGGCGTCTCCGCCGCACCCTTCGCGACCGCCAACCTCGGCGGCCACGTCGGTGACGACCCCGACGCCGTCGAGCGCAACCGGGCCATCCTCGCGACGACCCTCGGCCTCGACGCCCCCGACCGCTGGTGGTGGCTGCGCCAGGTGCACGGCGCCGACGTCCTCACCGTCACCGGACCGTCCCCCCGGGCCGTCCCCGCGGCGGACGCGGCCGTGACCCGGGAGCCCGCCCGACCGCTCGTCGTCCTCACCGCCGACTGCGCGCCCCTCGTCCTCGCGTCGGACGACGCCATCGCCGTCGTCCACGCCGGATGGCTCGGCCTGCTCGCCGGCGTCGTCGAAGCCGCCACCGCCCGGCTGCGGTCCGTCGGTCACGGAGCCGTCCGCGCCGCGCTCGGGCCGTGCATCCACCCCGCCCGGTACGCCTTCGGCGCGGCCGACCTCGCCCGCGTCGTCGCCGTCTACGGGCCCGCGGTCGCCGCCACCACCGACGACGGCCAGCGCGCGCTGGACCTTCCCGCCGGGGTCCGCGCCGCGCTCCTCCACGCCGACGTCACCGACCTCCACGACGTCGACGTCTGCACCGCAGCGTCACCGGACCACTTCTCCTACCGACGCGACGGGCGCACCGGCCGCCAGGCCCTCGTCGCGGTCCTGGACCCGTGAGCGTCGCCGCGGCGGTGACCGACGTCCGGGCTCGCATCGACGCCGCGGCGCGCCGCACCGGGCGCGACCCATCTGCCGTGACGCTCGTCGCGGCCACCAAGACCGTCCCCCCGGAGCGGATCGCCGAAGCCGTCACCGCCGGTGTGCTCGACGTGGGCGAGAACCGGGCCCAAGAGCTCCTCGCCAAGGCCCCGGCGCTGGCGGCGCTGACCCCGGCACCCCGGTGGCACTTCCTCGGCGCCTTGCAGCGCAACAAGGTCCGGGCCCTCGCCCCACTGGTCAGCTGCTGGCAGAGCATCGACCGCATCGCCCTCGGCGACACCGTCGCCACCCACGCCCCGGGGGCCCGGGTCTTCGTCGAGGTCAACCTGGCCTCCGAACCCCAGAAGCCCGGTTGCCCTCCCGACGACGCCGCCGCGCTCGTCGACGCGCTCCGAGCGCGGGGCCTCGTCGTCGCCGGCCTCATGGCCGTCCCACCCGTCGACGACGACCCGCGGCCGTGGTTCGCGCGCCTCCGGGACCTCGCCGGGACCGTCCAGGCCCCCGAGCTGTCGATGGGCATGACCGACGACTTCGAGATCGCGGTCGAGGAGGGAGCCACCCTGGTGCGGGTCGGGCGGGCCCTGTTCGGCCAACGACCCCGGTCACAGGCGCCCCAGCAGTAACGTGGTCCCCTGGAGGGCGTGCACCGCGGCACGCGAACACGTTGGCTTCCCTGTGGCGCCGAGCCATGGTCTACCTGGGTCTCCAGGACGACGATGACGAGTACGGGTACGACCCGTACGGCGAACAGCAGTACGGCGAATACGGCGACGACCGCGGCGGCTCCGACCGCGGCGGTCACCACGACCCCGACCCCCGCCACGTCCCCGAGTACGCCGACGTCGGCGGCCGCGGCCAGCCCGAGGCCCGCGACGTCCGCCCGCTGCGGGACGCGCCAACGAGCGTGCAACCCAGCGGGTACGGCGAGCCGACCGTCCGGGCCCTGCCCCGCGACGAGGCCCCGTCGGGGGTCTCGGTCCCTCGCCCCCCGGTGGTGCGCACGGTCCCGACCAGCGCGGCGAAGGTCCACGTCGTCGAGCCCCTCAACTTCAACGACGCCCAGGAGATCGGCGACCGGGTGAAAGCCAACCAGGCCGTCATCCTCAACCTGCAGGGCAGCCCCCGCGACCTGCAGCGGCGACTCATCGACTTCTCCAGCGGCTTGGCCTACGCCGTCGGTGGCTCCATGTCCCGCGTCGCCGATTCGGTGTTCTTGCTCACCCCCATGAACGTGCAGCTCTCCGAAGAGGAGAAGGAGCGACTCGAGGCTCGTGGCCTCTACCGGCGCTGATCCGTGGGGGTCATCTGCGCGCTCATCACCGTCTTCATCGTCTTGCTGTTCGCCCGCGCCGTCCTCTCCTGGTTCCCGGTGCAGTCGGGGGGCGGCGTCGCGCAGGTCAACCGGCTGCTCATCGAGTTGACCGACTGGGCGGTCCGGCCGTTCCGTCGCATCATCCCGCCGATCGGGATGTTCGACATCTCCTTCATGATCCTCGTGTTCTTCCTCTTGATCTTCCGCACCGCCATCGGCTGCTGACGCGGCATCGCCCCGACCGGGACCGCATCGCTACCATTGACCCCTATGGCTTCCATGGATGTCACCCCCCAGGAGCTGCGCGACGTCGAGATTCGTGAAGCGTGGCGCGGCTACCACCGCGACGACGTCGACGAGCTGCTCGAGCGCGCCGCGGCGACGATCGAGCACCTCGAGGAACAGGTTCACTCCGCGCAGACCCGCGCCACGCAGGCACCGACCCCGCCGCCCGCTCCCACCCCGGCCCCGGTCGCGCCGGCCCCGGCCCCGGTCCCGGACCGTCGGCCCCCCGGCGTCGACACCGACGTCATCCAGCGGACCCTCGTCCTGGCCCAGAAGG
>DAIMHT010000008.1:0-21037 GCA_036723155.1 Actinomycetota bacterium | reverse complement strand
CGCTGACCATGCCCGTCCTGGTCGAGATGAACATGAGCTTCCGGAACTACTGCGCGCTGTTCATGCTGCCCGACTGGTCCGAGGTGATGAACCTCCCGGTCCCCGAGCGGATGGCCAAGCTGCGCGACCCCCAGGTCCGGCGCCACCTCAACGATCGGGCCCATTCCCCCGATGCCGGCGTCTTCGCCCGGCTCACCGACTGGGGCCGATACCAGATCGGTGACACCTTCTCGGCCGAGAACGAGGGTCTCAAGGGCCGAGCGGTCGCCGACGTGGCCCGCGAGCGCGGGGCGGAGTCGTTCGACACGCTGCTCGACGTCGTCCTCGCCGACGACCTCCGAACCATCCTGTGGCCGATCCCGACCGACGACGACGCCGCGTCGTGGGAGCTGCGGCGCGACGCCTGGGCCCGTGACGACGTGCTCATCGGTGGCTCCGACGCGGGCGCGCACCTCGACCGGATGTGCGGTGCGCCGTACACCACCCAGTTCCTCGCCGACTCCCTCCGCGGGCGCCGCCTGGTGTCCTTCGAGCGGGCGGTCGAGCTCATCACCCGAGCCCCCGCGGCCATGTTCGGGCTCCGCCAGCGAGGCCAGGTCCGGGAGGGCTACCAGGCCGACCTCGTCGTCCTCGACCCCTCGACGGTCGGCGCCACCGACGTGACGCTCGTCAACGACCTGCCCGGCCACAGCGCCCGGCTGTTCGCCGGCGCGGTCGGGATCGAGCGCGTCCTCGTCAACGGGCGGACGATCGTCGCTGGCGGTCGAGCGACGGGCGACACCCCCGGCATCATCCTCCGGTCCGGCCGCGACACCGCGACGGTCCCGGTTCCCGCCGGCCTATGACCGGGGGGAGGAGCGTCGCGCTCGCCGCGGACGATGCGCGACCGGTGGTGGTACCGTCCGCGACCGCCTGACGGTCCGTCAGATCAACTGAGGGAGAACATGGCCGCCAGCCGCGCGACCAAGGACTACCGACTCCTCATCGGGGGCGACTGGGTACCCGGATCCGCCGGGAGCTACGACGTCGTGAACCCGGCGACGGAGACGGTCATCGACCGCGCCCCCGAGGCGAGCGCCGCCGACGCCGACGCCGCGGCGCAGGCAGCCCACGACGCCCTGCCGGCATGGAAGCGGACCCGCCCCGAGGAACGCGCCACCCTCCTGCAAGCCCTGGCCGACGAGATCCGCAAACGCAACGACGATCTGCTCCCGCTGATCATGGCCGAGACGGGCGCAACCCTGAAGGTCGGCTCCGCGCTGCAGGTCCCGCAGGCCGTGGCCCGCTTCGAGCGGTACGCCCAGGGCGCGCTCGAGGACCTCTCGATCCCGCTCCCGCCGTCGGTCATGGGCTCCACCCCACTCGCGGCCGGCGGGCTGATCGGCGGCGTGGCGCTGCGCCAGCCGGTCGGTGTGGTCGCGTGCATCTCGCCGTACAACTTCCCGTTGGTCAACATGGCCGGCAAAGTGGGTCCGGCGTTGGCCACCGGCAACACCATCGTGATGAAGCCGGCTCCCCAAGATCCCCTGGCGATCATCGAGTTCGCCGACATCTGCCGTCAGGTCGGGTTCCCCCCTGGGGTCGTCAACGTCGTCACCGGCTCCTCACCCGAGATCGGCCAGGCCCTCGTCGACTCGAAGCTGGTCGACATGATCTCCTTCACCGGCTCGACCTCGGTCGGCGCTCGGATCTTCGAGGCCGGTGGCAAGACGATGAAGCGGCTGCTGCTCGAGCTCGGGGGCAAGGGGGCCTGCATCGTCTGTCACGACGCCGATCTCGCCAAGGCGGTGACCGCGCTCGTCAGCGTCTGGGGCTTCCACTCGGGGCAGATCTGCACCGCCCCCACTCGGGCCATCGTCCACCGGAGCGCGTACGACCGGCTGCTCGCGGGCCTCCAGGCCGCCGCCCCCAACCTGCGGGTCGGACCTCCCGAAGCCGAAGACACGGTCGTCGGCCCGGTCATCTCGGCGCAGCACCGCGACCGAATCGAGCAGTACATCGAGACCGGTCAGGGCGAAGGCGGCGAGCTGCTCGTCGACGGACGGCGCCCGAGCAACGTCGACCGGGGCTTCTACGTCGGTCCGACCCTCCTCGCCGGCTGCACCAACGACATGGCCGTGGTGCGCGAGGAGATCTTCGGCCCGGTGATCGTCGTCGTCCCCTTCGACGACGAGGACGAGGCCATCGCGATCGCCAACGACTCCGACTACGGGCTCTACGACTACGTCTTCTCCGAGGACACCGCCCGCGCCTACGCCATCGGCCAGCAGCTCGAAGCCGGCCACGTCGGGATCAACACCGCGCAGCGCAACCATGAGGCACCGTTCGGAGGGTTCAAGATGAGCGGCGTCGGACGCGACGGCGGAGCGTTCGGTCTCCATGCCTACACCGAGCTCCAGAGCCTGATCTGGCCCGGATGAGCCAGCCGACGGGGAAGGGACCCATCGCATGAGAGGCCTCGTCTACGACGGGAGCAAGGCCGCGATTCGTGACGACGTCGAAGTGCGCGCGCCGGGTCCCACGGAGGTCAAGGTCCGCATCGTCGCCGCCGGGTTGTGCCACAGCGACCTGAGCGTGATCGACGGCACCATCCCCTGGCCCACACCGGCGGTGCTCGGCCACGAGGGCGCGGGCGTCGTCGACGAGGTCGGCGAGGCGGTCACCCACGTCGTGCCCGGCGATCACGTCGTGCTGCACACGATGGCGTACTGCGGTGTGTGCAAATGGTGCAACACCGGGCGACCGGCGTGGTGCCGCAAGAGCATCGGCAACGCCAGCCAGCCGTTCACCGTCGGCGGCGAGCCGGCCTGGAACTTCGCCGCGGCCTCCTTCTTCGCCGACTACACCGTCGTGCGCGGCATCCAGTGCGTGAAGATCGACCCGAGCATCGACCTGTCCGTCGCCTGCCTCATCGGCTGTGGGGTCCTGACCGGGATTGGCAGTGTCTGGAACCGGACGAACCTCGGGCAGGGAGACACCTGCGCCGTGTTCGGCGTCGGCGGGGTCGGACTCAACGTCATCCAGGCCGCCAAGGTCCGCGGCGCCCGTCGGATCTTCGCCATCGACACCATCGCCGACAAGGAACCCACCGCCCGGGCATTCGGCGCAACCGACTTCATCCTCGCCGGCCCCCGCGTCGACGTCGTGGCCCGCATCCGCGAGGAGCTCCCGACCGAGATCGAGAACGTGGTGGGGTCCTTCGGTGAAGGCGGCGTCGACTACGCGTTCGACTGCGTCGGTCACCCCGAGATCCTCAACAGCGCGCTCGAGATGCTCGACTGGGGCGGCACCGCGGTCGCGGTGGGTGTCCCCGCCCCGACGGCCACCGTCCCGGCCCGCATCACGAACTTCACCCACGTCGAACGATCCCTCATCGGGTCCCGGGCCGGCTCGCACCGCCCCCACTGGGACATCCCGCTCATCGTCGACGCCTACCAGCGGGGCCAGATCAAGCTCGACGAGCTGGTCAGCGCTCGCTACCCAATGGAGGACTGGGAGCACGCGGTCCACGACCTCCATGACGGCAAGCTCGCCCGCGGTGTCCTCACCGTCTCACCGGCTTGAACGAGCTGACCGCCCCGGACGCGGGATTCCGCTTCGGGACCGTCCACCAGGGAGGGTGACATGGCACTGCCCGACGAGGTGAAAGCGCTCGCGTCGCGGGTTCGGAACTGGGGGCGATGGGGCGACGACGACGAGATCGGCACCCTCAACCTCATCACCGACGACGCGGTCAAAGCCGCCGCGGCTGAGATCAAGACCGGGCGCCGGCTGGCCCTGGGGCTGCCGATGAACGCGGATGGCCCCCAGACGGGCGCGATCCCGGGCCGTGACAACCCGACCCACGAGATGATCATGGTCGACACGCCGCTCACCGGCGACGCGTCGAACTTCACGACCAGCGACGACAAGGTCGCGATGGCGCTCCAGGCCGCGACGCACTGGGACGCACTGGCCCACGTCAGCTACGAGGGCCACCTCTACAACGGGGTGTCGTCCAGCGTCATCACCGACGCCGGAGCCGCGCGGATGGGCATCGACAAGATCCACACCCTGGTCGGACGAGGGGTCCTGCTCGACCTCCCGGCCACCAAGGGCGTCGACCGGCTGGAAGGCGGCTATCCCGTCACCGCGGCTGACCTCGACGCGGCGTGCGAGCTGGCGAAGGTCACCGTCCGGGCCGGCGACATCATCCTGTTGCGGACCGGTCAGATGCGATGGTTCCACGACGGCGACCGGGAGGCGTACGGGGCGCCCGCGCCCGGACCGTCGCTGCAGACCGTCGAGTGGTTCCACGACCACGACGTCGCCGCGGTCGCGACCGACAACCTGACCTTCGAGGTGTACCCGTCCGAACGAGAGGATGCCCTCCTCCCGGTGCATCTGCTGCACCTCGTCGACATGGGCATGACCCAAGGCCAGAACTGGAACCTCGAGGAGCTCGCGGTCGACTGCGGCTCGGACCAGCGCTACTCCTTCTTCCTCGACGCGTCCCCGCTCCCGGTCACGAACGCGGTCGGCAGCCCGGTCAACCCGATCGTCGTGAAGTAGGCCCCGTGGCCCGCTTCGACGACCGGGTCGTCGTCATCACCGGAGCCGCCTCCGGGATCGGGAAGGCGACCGCGCTCCGTTTCAGCGCCGACGGCGCCATCGTCGCCTGCATCGACCAGAACGAGATCGGGGCCGAGGCCACGGCCCGCGAGATCCATCTCGCCTCGGGCCACAGCGCGGCGTTCCACTGTGATGTCAGTGACGCCAGCGCCGTCGATTCCGTCATCGCCCAGGTCGCCGCCGATCTCGGTCCACCGGCGATCTGCTGCAACGTGGCGGGAATCGGGAAGTTTGCCCGCTCCGAGGAGCAGCCGGTGACGGAGTTCGAGCGCATCGTGAGCGTCAACCTCGTCGGAACGTTCGCCGTGTCCCGGGCCTGCCTGCCGCACCTCCTGGCGAACCGCGGGTGCATCGTCAACGTGTCCTCGAGCGCGGGGCTCTTCGGACAGCCCTACAACGCCGCCTACTGCGCCTCGAAGGGCGGGGTGGCCCTGATGACGCGAGCCATGGCCGTGGAGTTCAGTCGGCGGGGCGTGCGGGTGAACGCCGTCGCGCCAGCCGGCATCGACACGCCGATCACGAAGGACTTCGCGTTCATCGAGGGCACCGACATCCGCGAGTACCAGAAGATGTTCCCCCCGACGGGGGAGATGGCCCAACCAGGTGAGGTCGCCACCCTGATCGCGTTCCTCGCCTCCGACGACGCCGGGTACATCTCCGGTGCCGTCGTGCCGATCGACATGGGGGTCACCGCGTGAACCACGCAGCCGAGCCGACAGCGGCCCGCCCCCGGTAGTCTCCCGCCATGGCCGAAGAACGTCAGTCCCCGATGGGTCACGGCGTCAAGCAACGCGACGTGATCAAGATGACCTCGGCGGAGATCGACGAGTTCCTCCAGGGCCGCCGGACCATGAACTGCGCCACCCTGAACCACGACGGCACCATCCATCTCGTGGCGATGTGGTACGGGTTCCTCGACGGCTGCCCCGCGCTCGAGACCAAGGCGAAGAGCCAGAAGGTCCAGAACCTCCGCCGGAGCGATCGGATCAGCGCCCTCGTCGAAGACGGCCAGAGCTACGACGAGCTCCGAGGCGTCGAGCTCGTCGGGCGCGGCGAGATCATCGACGACCCGGACCGCATGTTCGAGCTTGGGATCAGCGTCTTCGAGCGATACCAGGGCCTCGTGTACAACGAGGAGATGCGACCCTTCGTCGAGCAGATGCTCAACAAGCGGGTGGTCGTGAAGATCCACGTCGACCGGTACGTCTCCTGGGACCACCGCAAGCTCGGGCTCCCGAGCACGCAGGCGGTGGGCTGACGTCCGGACCGCTCTACGAGCGGATCGGCGGCGGGTACACCCGCCACCGACGCCCGGACCCTCGAATCGCGGCGCGGGTGAACGCGGCAGTCGGTGCCGCTCGCTCCGTGCTCAATGTCGGCGCCGGGCCTGGGTCCTACGAGCCCAGCACCGGTCGAGTCGTCGCCGTCGAGCCATCCGAGGTGATGCTCGCCCAGCGAGCTGACCGGTCCGCACCGGCGGTCCGGGCCGTGGGGGAGCACCTGCCCGTCCGTGACCAGGCGTTCGAGGTCGCGCTGGCCGTGCTCACCATCCACCACTGGACGGATCCGATCGCCGGGCTTCGCGAGATGCACCGGGTCGCGTCGCGTCAGGTGATCCTGCACTTCGAGCCCGACTACCCGTTCTGGCTCGCCGACGAGTACCTGCCCGGCACCCGGACGGTCGACGCTGGCACTCCGACCGTGGCCGCGGTCGCCGCGGCGCTCCCGAACGCCCGGATCGAGCCCATCCCGATCCCGCACGACTGCGTCGACGGCTTCTTCGCCGCGTACTGGCGGCGACCCGAGGCATACCTGGACCCAACCGTCCGAGCCAACATCTCGAACCTGGCGCGGTTGGGTGACGACGCCATCGCCCCCGGTTTGGAACGTCTCCGGTCCGACCTCACGTCCGACGCCTGGGACGCGGCGCATCACGATCTTCTGGCCCAGACCGAGCTCGACCTCGGCTACCGGCTCATCGTCACCGACTGATCGCGTCCGGGCGAGAACCGCTCGGAACGGGCCCTAAGAGGGGCCCAGAACCGTTGGCCTGCTTCGGGTTGGGCTCCCCAGTTCGGTCTGGGCCCCGCCAGGCGCGATAGTGGAGAACGATGTTCTCCGATCCGGCACATCTCGATTCCTGGAGGGACCGGGCGCTGGCCCGGACGCTGGAGCCGGCCCGGGCGCGGTCGGTCGACCGGCTGGAGCGAATCGTCGACGCGGCTCGTGACCTCGCCAATGAGACGGGCACGGCGGCGTTCACGGTCGCTCAGGTCGCGGCGCGCGCTGACGTGTCGCTGAAGAGCTTCTACCGCTGCTTCGCCGGCAAGGACGACCTGCTCGTCGCCCTCCTGGAAGAGGACAGTCGCCTCGGTGCCGCGATCTTGCGCGAGATGGTCGACGCGCACCTCGATGGGCCGGACCGCCTCCACGCGTACGTGACGGGAGTGTTCGAGCTCCTCACGCTCCCCGGCGCCCTCGGGTACGCGGGGCTGCTGGTCCGGGAGCACCGGCGACTCTCCGACAGTCGACCCGAAGAGCTGCAGCGAGCGTTGGCACCGATGATCGAGGTCCTCGCCGCCGAGATCGCGGCCGCCGCCTCGGTCGGCGCCGCGGTCTCGCTCGACCCGCAGCGTGAGGCCCGCGCGGTCTTCGCGCTGCTGCTCGACGGGATCCACGACGTCGCCCGGGGTGAGGCGGAGCCGCTGGACGAAGCCGCCTTCTTGTGGCGCTTCTGCTGGGGCGGGCTGCGCGGCGCGATCGAACCACCCGCCTCCAGAGAGCCCGAGGAGCAACATTGACCCCCGACACTGCGATCGACGGGAGGGATCCGGTCCTGCTGCTGTTCAGCTCCGAGACCGCCAACGCGCCCCACGACACGTACCGGAAGTTGCGCGCCGACGGAGTCGTGCGGGTGAGCGGCTTTGACGGGATCCCCACGGTGTACGTCTCGAGGTACGACGAGGCCATGTGGGCCCTCCGCCATCCGGAGGTGTTCTCGTCGGGGCCGGAGGCGGTGTCGATCGGCCAGGAGCACCCGCTCATCCCGTTGCAGGTCGACCCGCCCGACCACCTCAAGTACCGGCGGTTGCTCGACCCGCTGTTCTCACCCAAGCGCATGGCCGAGCTCGAGGCCGACACCGAGAAGATCGTGAACGACCTCATCGACGGGTTCATCGCTGACGGGCGCTGCGACGTCCATCAGGAGTTCGCGACGCCGCTGCCGTCGGCGATCTTCTTGCGTCTCATGGACCTCCCGCAGTCCGATCTGCCGATGTTCCTGAGGTGGCGCGACGACTCGATCCGCCCTGATGTCGACCCCAACGACTGGGAGGCCGCGACGGCCATCCGGGAGCAGGTCGGCCACGACATCACCGCGTACTTCGAGACCGCGCTCGACGAGCAGCAACGGCAACCGGGTGACGGCCTCATGGCGAGCATCGCGCTCGGCGAGGTCGATGGCCGTCCCTTGACACGGAACGAGCAGCTCGGCATCTGCCACCTGCTGCTGCTCGGTGGCTTGGACACGGTGACCGCGACGCTGGACTGTGAGCTCGCCTACCTCGCCCGTCACCCCGACGAGCGAGCCCGGCTGGTGGCCGACCCGACGATCACCGCGGGCGCGGTCGAGGAGCTGCTGCGATACGAGTCGCCCGTGATGATGGTGGTCCGCGTGATCAAGCAGGACCACGAGCTGGCCGGGGTCCAGATGCACGCCGGAGACCACGCGGTGATCCTCGTCGGCGCCTCCAACTGCGACGACGACCAGTTCGGCGACGCCCACGTCGTGAACTTCACCCGAGAGGCGAACCGGCACCTGGCCTTTGGGGCCGGTCCGCACCGCTGCCTCGGTTCGCACCTTGCGCGCCTCGAGCTGCGGGTCGCGTTGGAGCAGTGGCACCGTCGGATCCCCGAGTACCGCATCGCCGACGGCGTCAAGGTGCAGTGCTCGCCCGGCATCCGCCAGGCGGAGCGGCTGCCGCTCGTCTGGGCGTAGTCGAGGACGCAAACGGGTTCGGGCCGCCCCTTGGGGCGCGGCTCGGCCTCGGTCGCTCAGGCTCCCGAGGCGGTCACGGTCTCGGTGTCGCGGCCGGAGCGGATCAGCGTGCCCGGAAGCGCGCCGGTGAGCTCGCCTTCGGTCACGATCTCAGAGCCGTTCACGATCACGTGGTCGATGCCCTCGGCGCCGGCGTAGAGCCGACCCGCGCCCGCGGGGAGGTCGTTGCGCCACACCACGGGTGAGGGGGCGACCCGGTCCTCGTCGAGGACGACCAGGTCGGCGTACCAGCCTTCGGCCACCCGACCCCGCTCCCGCAGCCCGTACAGCCGCGCTTGGCGGTCCGTGAGCAGGTGCACCGCCTCCTCGAGCGCCATGAGCCCGCGATCGCGACAGGAGCGCAGCATCGCGGTGCTGTACGAGAACGTGGACAGCATGTCCAGGTGGGCGCCGGCGTCGGAGGCGCCGACGACAGCGCGGGGGTCACGCCAGATGTCGCGGCGCAGCTCCCACGAGGCCTGGTCGTCCCCAGGGAGGGGAGGGAGCATCACGGTGCGGAGCTCGTCGGCGAGCACGATGTCGAGCAGCGCGTCGAAGGGGTCCAGACCGCGTTCTTCGGCGATGTCACCGACCCGTCGTCCGACCAGGGTGGCGTTCTCGGGCGCGAACGTCTCGACGAGCGTCATGTTCGCCCAGTTGGCGACGCCACGAAGCATGCCGGCTTCGGGTGACGCCGCAGCCTCGCGGAGGCGTTGCCGCTCGGACGGGTCGGCGAGGGCCCGCATCTTCTCCGCCGGCTCGAGGGCCATGGTCTTGTTCCAGCCCGGGAGGGCGTCGAACACGAACCCGGCCTTGAAGGTGAGATGGGTCTTCATCACGTCGGGGACGGTCAGGGCGAGGACCCGGCCACCGTGGTCGGCCGCGTAGTCCGAGGCTTGGAGCATCTTCCAGGCGATCTCGGACCGGGCCGCGTTGGGGACGAGGACGTTCCAGTTCAACGGCCGGTCGGCCTCGCGCGACATGTCGGCCATGAGGGCCAGATGGGCTTCCTCGAACCCGCCGACCGAGGGGATGAACTCCAGGGTCGTGCCTTCGTGACGCCCCGCCTCCCGGGCCAACGCCACCAGCTCCTCGGGCGTGGCGTGCCGCGAGGGGACCGGGTCGCCGTTGCCGTCGTTGTGGGTCTTGGCCTGCGACGACGAGAACCCGAGCCCGCCGGCGGCGATGGATTCGCCCAGCAGCTTCGTCATGGCGTCGATCTGGTCGGCGGTGGCGGCGTTCCCGATCGCGTCGTCGCCCATCACGACCCGTCGGATCGCGCTGTGACCGACGAGGAATCCCGCGTTCACGGCCAGGTTCCCGTCGACACGGTCGAGGTACTCGCCGAAGGTCCGCCAGTCGTAGGGGACACCGGCCACGAGCGACTCGAGCGGCATCCCCTCGACCCGGGCGAGCATCCGGGTCAGGTACTCGGTCTCGCTGGGCTCGACCGGGGCGATGGTGAACCCGCAGTTACCACCGACGACGCTGGTCACACCGTGGAACGGCGACGGGGTGGTGGCCGGGTCCCACAGCACCTGGGCGTCGTAGTGGGTGTGGATGTCGACGAACCCGGGGGTCACGACCCTGCCCTCGGCGTCGACGGTGGTCGTCGCGGGCTCGTCGACGTCGCCGATCGCGACGACGCGACCGGCGCGCACGCCGACATCAGCGCGGCGTCGGGGCGCACCAGTCCCGTCGATGACCTCGCCTCCGCGCACCACCATGTCGAGCATCACGGCCCCTTCGCCTAGACGATCTCAGTCGAGGCTAGCGTCGCTCTTCGTCCCCGGCCCGGGGTCGTCACCAGCACAGGAGTCATCAGGACCATGGGCGTCGTCGCGGTGACCGGGTCGGCCGGTGGGATCGGTGGGGCGATCCGTCGCCGGATCGAGGCCGAAGGTCACGACGTGATCGGCGTCGACATGCGCGACGCCGAGGTCATCGCCGACCTGTCATCCGCGTCCGGGCGCGCGGACGCCCTCGACGGGATCCGGGAGGCCGCGGGGCCCGCGCTCGACGGTCTCGTCGTAGCCGCCGGGATCGGCGGCAGCACCTCGGCGCCCCCATCGATGGTCGCCCGGATCAACTACTTCGGGGCCGTCACCCTCCTCGACGGTCTCCGCGACTATCTCGCGCGCGGGTCCTTGCGGGCCGCGGTGGCGATCTCGTCGAACTCGGCTACTGCGGTCCCCGTCTCGGATCTCACCCTCGTCGAGCACTGTCTCGCGGGACGGGAGGACGAAGCGGCCGACCATGCCGACACCCTCGACGGCGAGCTCGTGTACGCGCACGCCAAGCTTGCCCTGGCCCGTCGCGTCCGTCGTCTCGCCGTCGAGTGGGCGCCGGACACGCGGGTGAACGCGGTCGCACCGGGCCCGGTGCCGACCCCGCTCACCGAGGCCGCGCTCCAGCATCCGGTCACCGGTGACCTCATCCGCTCGTATCCGATCCCGCTCGGGCGCTGGGGTGAGCCCGACGAGATCGCCGCCGGCGTCTGGTTCCTGCTGTCCCCGGCCGCGGCCTGGATCACCGGGGTCGTGCTCTTCATCGACGGCGGCACGGATGCCCTGCTGCGTCCCGACGGAATCTGAGACCAACGTGCGAACCGAGCGAGGTGGACCGTGGCTGCGTTTCAACTGAGTCCGAACGACGAGGGACGACACCTCGCGGGCACCGACGAGCTCTGGGGCGAATCGTGGTACCACGACTTCGCCGCCGCCGACGGGTCCTACGGCGGCTACGCCCGGCTCGGCCTGTACCCGAACCTGGGCGTCGCGTGGTACTGGGTGTACCTCGTCCGGCGCGGCCAGCCGTTGGTCTTCATCCGAGACCACACCGTCGCCTGCCCGGCCAAGGACGCGCCCCTCGATCTCAGCACCGACCGGTACCGCGCCTCGTGGCGGTGCACCGAGCCGCTCCGGTCGTGGCGGATCACGACCGAAGGGACCGGCACCGCCCTCGCCGACCCGGCGCAGGCCTTCCACGGCGAAGCGGGACCCGACGTCCCGGTCCGCGTCGACCTGACCTGGACCGGCGCCGCCTCGGTGTTCCCGTACACGATGACGACCCGCTACGAGCAGGCGGCCTGGGTCGAAGGCGAGATGGTGATCGGCGACGAGCGCATCGAGGTGCGCTGCCCGGGAGAGCGGGACCACTCGTGGGGGGTCCGTGACTGGTGGGCGTTCCCGTGGCTGTGGAGCTCGGGTCGTCTCGACGACGGCACCTGGTTCCACGCCGTCCGCTCGTTGGTGACCGGAGCGGGCGCGTCGAACTTCCAGACCGGCTTCATCGTGGATCCCGACATGACGATGCACACCGTCACCCATGTCGACTTCACCCCGACCATCGACGCCGAGAAGCTGCTCGTGCGCGGTGACCTCGACATCGAGGGTCTCGAGCTGGCCGTCACCGCCGAGCTCCAAGCCCCGGTGCTCCTGGTGTCACCCGAAGGCAAGGAGTCCCGGTTCCCGCGTGCCGTGAGCCGGTTCGAGGCTCGGGACGGGCGCAGCGGGTACGGATGGACCGAGCTGAACTGGCCCGACGGCTGGCCCCAGTGACCGCGTGACGGCTTTCAGTCCATCTTCGCGATCACGTTCGTCGCGAACTCCTCGGTCGCGGCGAGCTTGGCGTCGAGCGCCGAGCGGTAGTCGCGGTTCTCCGACATCTCGGCGAGCATCCACGGCGCGCAGACCAGATCGGTGACACCCGCGTCCTCGAACTGCCGGTACAGGTCGACGTCGGGCAGCGTGGCGAGCGCCAGGTAGATCAAGAACGGCTCGTCAGCGCGCCCTGCCTGCTTCCTCGCCTCGTTGATGACCTCGAGGTAGTGCCAGGCGTCGTCGGGTTGATAGGCGCTCGCGCCCAGCCACCCGTCGCCGAGCATCGCGGCGCGTCGGATCGCCGGGGGGCTGTGGCCACCGACGACGATCGGGATCGGGGCCGACGGTGACGGGTTCATCTGCATCGACGGCACGTCGTAGTGCGGCCCGTGGTACTCGACCCAGCCGCCGGCCCAGAGGGCCCGCAGGGCGGGGATCATGTCGTCGAGGCGCTTGCCTCGGTTGTGGAACTCCTGCCCGGTGGCGTCGAACTCCTCCTTGCACCACCCGACACCGACACCGAGCCGGACCCGGTCGTGCGAGATCACCGCGGCGGTCCCGACGAGCTTGGCCACCGTGATCAGGTCGCGCGCTGGAGCGATGTAGACGCCGGTCGTGAACGTCAGGTTCGTCGTCACCGCCGCTGCGGCCGAGATCAGGCACCACGAGTCGGGCCAGTCCGCCTCCGGGGACCAGATCGGAGACCCATCCTCGTACGGCGAGTACGTGTACGGGCTCTGCAGATCCTTCGGGTAGAAGAGGTGATCCGACACGTAGATGCCGGAGAAGCCCATCTGGTCGCTCGCCCGGCACAGCTCGAGCAGCTGATCGCTCTCGAGGAACGCCACCGACTGGTGGAAGCGCATCAGCCCACCCTCCCGGTGGCGGCGACGCCCGGCGCCGATCGGGCTCGAGGCAGGTCGAGGATCGCCGCCGCATCCTCCGAGGTGGCGACGGGACGCCCGACGTCGGCGCAGCGGGTCACGGCTTCCGCCACCAGCTCCTCGTTGGTCGGGGTGCGGGTCCCGGCGTGATCCTCGAGGCCGACGTGCAGGTGCGCGCCCCGTTCCAGGGCCGGCGTCACGATCGGTGACGCCAGCAGATCGCCGCCGATGATCGCGACTGACCACGGCAGGTCGCACCCCTCGAGGAGCTCGCAGTACGCGTCGAGGGAGCGCACGGTGGGCGGCAACCCGAACGGGGCGCCCCCGCGCTCGGACCCGGAGGTCGGGTAGCCCTGGTCACCGCCGAAGTACAGCTTGACCATGGCACCGCGGGGCAGTCGGCCCGCCCGCCACCACACCAGCGCGGTGCGCAGCCAACCGGGCTCGAAGATGGCCATGCTCGGCCCGAGCCCCAGCCGGGCGCAGAGGTCGGCCTGGTAGTGGATGTCGCCGAACGAGTTGGCGTACACGAACCCGGGCGCCGCGGGCAGGCCGTCCTCGTCGACGCCGCCCAGGTTCACCGATCCCGGGTCGACGATCCCGATGCGCAGACCCGCGGTCTCGGTGAGCGGCTCGAGGTGCGCGTACGCGCCCTCGACGCCGGGCCCGAAGTTCGTCGTCGGGTAGAGCAGCGCGTCCGGTCGCGCCGCGAGGACCGGGGCCCACCCCTCGACGTAGCGGGCGGCGGCTTCCTCGCCCGCGACCGCGACCACGTCGACGTGGTTGTGGACGATGGACGCGCCCCGGTCGAAGCAGCGCTGCGCGTCGTCCGCGATCTCGTCGGGTCGGCGGGGCACGTTCGGGTTCCGGGCCTTGGTCGTGGTGCCGTTGATCGCGGCTTCGACGATGACTGGATCCGCCACGCGTCCCCCTCTCCGAGAAAACTGCAACGTGTTGCAGTTCGGTGGGGGCGACGGTACCGTGCCGCGGCGACCAAGGGAATAAGGAAAGAACAGGAACGAGGACGCGGTGCGCATCGAGCTCGACCCCGAGCAGCAGGAGCTCCGCGCCGAGCTGCGCCAGTACTTCGAGGGCCTGATGACCCCGGCGCGGCGAGCGGCGCTGACCGGCGGCGAGGCGGGCGGCGAGGCCTACCGCGACGTGGTCCGCCAGATGGGGCGCGACGGGTGGCTCGGTGTCGGCTGGCCCGCCGAGTGGGGCGGCCAGGGACGCACCCCGATCGAGCAGTACGTGTTCTACGACGAAGCGAACCGGGCCGGGGCCCCGCTGCCGCTCGTGACGCTGAACACCGTCGGACCCACCCTGATGCGGTTCGGCTCCGAGGATCAGAAGCGGGCGTTTCTCCCCAAGATCCTCGCCGGTGAGCTCCACTTCGCGATCGGGTACAGCGAGCCGGGCGCGGGGACCGACCTGGCGAGCCTCCGGACCCGGGCCGTGCGCGACGGCGACGAGTACGTGATCAACGGCCAGAAGATCTGGACCACCGGCGGCCACGACGCCGACTGGGTGTGGCTGGCCTGCCGGACCGACCCCGACGCGCCGAAGCACAAGGGGATCTCGATGATCCTCGTGCCCACCGACGTCCCCGGGTTCAAGCACTCGCCGATCTGGGTGCTCGGCGGCGGGCATACGAACGCGACCTACTACGAGGACGTGCGGGTCCCGGTCGCCAACCTGGTCGGGGGCGAGAACGAAGGCTGGAAGCTGATCACCCGCCAGCTCAACCACGAGCGCGTCGCGCTCGCCCCCGCGGGCCGCCTCGACCGGCATCTGCACGCGGTGCGGGGCTGGGCGCAGGAGACCACCCTCGCCGACGGCCGGCGGGTCATCGACCAGGAGTGGGTGCAGCTCACCTTGGCTCGGGTGTACGCGGTGGTCGAGGCGCTCAAGCTCGCCAACTGGCGCGTCGCGAGCGACCTGGCTCACGAATCACTCAACCCCGCGGACGCCTCGGCGATGAAGGTGCTCGCCACCGAAGAGCAGGTCCGATGCTTGCGCCTGCTCATGGACGTGGTCGGGGTGACCGCGGCCATCCCCGACGGCTCGCCCGGCGCGGTGCTGCGAGGTCAGCTCGAGCACGCCTACCGCCAGGCCCCGGTCGGGACGTTCGGTGGCGGCGTCAACGAGGTGCAGCGCGAGATCATCCAGGTGGCGGGGCTCGGCATGCCCCGCGCGCCCCGTTAGCTGCGCTCGGCGTCGACCTGGCGCAGCGCCCCGTAGGCCATCGCCGCGATGGGCCAGCCGCCGTAGTGGGCCAGGTGCACCACCCACTCGTGGAGCTCGTCGACGGTGAGGTCCTCGGAGTCGACGGCGGCGCCGAGATGCGCGACGAGCGGGTCGCGCTGCCCCGACAGCGCGACCGCGGTCAGCGATACCAGCCGGCGCTCGCGACGTCCGAGACCGGGACGCCCCCACACCCGGTCGAAGAGCTCGACCGTGAACTGCGTGTACGGATCGGTGATCGGCGGCGGGTCAAAGCGCATGACGTCCCGCCACGCGGCCTCCCAGCGGGCCCGGTCGGCTTCATCCACCATCGTCGGCTCCTCCCGGCAGGGTCCAGGCTCGAGACTCGAGCGCCAGCGCGGCGTCGAGGCTCGGGGCCACCAGGTTGGCCCACATCGTCGCCTTGGCGAGGCACAGGGCGTCGCGGTCGTGGCGGGCCAGCCCCACGGCCACCGACCGGGTCACGGCCAGCAGGTCGGCGTCGGGCACGGCCCGCGCCACGAGCCCGACCCGCTCCGCCTCGGCCGCGTCGACGAACCGGTTGGTGAGCAGCCACTCGAACGCCGGCGCCGCGGGCAGCAGCCGCGGCAGGTGGAACGACAGGCCCGACTCGCCCGCGCTGAGCCCGATGCGCAGCGCCTGGACGTTGAAGCGAGCCGAGTGCGCGGCGTACCGCAGGTCGCAGCCCATCGTCAACGCGAACCCGCCTCCGACGGCGACGCCGTTGACCGCGGCGATCACTGGTTGCGGGATCGCCCGCAACGTCTGGACGACGTCGGCGAAGTACGCCTGACCGCGCATCGCCGCCGCGACGCCGTGGAGGCCCTCGCTGACCGGTGATGACCCCGAGGCTTTGAGGTCGAGACCGGCCGAGAAGCCCCGACCGGCGCCGGTGAGGATCACGACCCGGGTGTCGACATCGGCTCCGACGGTGACGAACGCGTCCTTCAGGGCGGTGATCGTCGGCAGGCTCAGCGCGTTGAGGCGTTCGGGACGGTCGATGGTGATGACGGTCACCGCGTCGTCCCCGGCCTCGACCCGGACCAGCGGACCGGCTGCGGTCACGAAGCCGAGAAGTCCGGTGCGCGCTTCTCGGCGAACGCGGCCAGCGCCTCTTGGAAGTCGCCCGACTGTGAGGCGAGGATCTGGGTCCGGTTCTCGAGATGGATCGCCGCTTCGAGGCTCGGCGCCGCCAGGTTGGCCCACATCACCTCTTTGGTCATCACCACACCGAACGGCGCGTGGCGGAGCACGTCGTCGGCGATGGCGAGGGCGGCGTCGACGACGGCGCCGTCGGGCACCACCCGGGCCACCAGCCCGATCTGTTCGGCTTCGGCGGCGTCGAACTGCCGTCCGGTCAGCATCAGCTCGAACGCCCGGGAACCGCCGATGAGGCGGGGGAGGGCGTAGCTGACCCCGACGTCGCAGCCGGACAGGCCGACCCGGATGAACTGCACCCCGAACCGGGCCGACTCGGCCGCGACCCGGATGTCGCTGAACAAGGAGAGCGCCAGGCCACCACCGACCGCGGCGCCGTTGACGGCGGCGATGATCGGCTGCGGGATCCGCCGCAGGTGGGTCATGAGTCCCGCGATGTGCGCTTGGGCCCGCATCCCGCCCGCCGGCCCGCTCAGCCCCTCCGAGACGCTCGCCCCTCGGGTCCCGCCACCGTGGAGGTCGAGACCGGAGCAGAACCCTCGGCCCGCGCCCGTGAGGACCACGACGCGGGTGTGGTTGTCCCGCTCGAGGCGATCCAGGGTGGCGTGGAGCTCGTCCACGAGGTCCCACGAGAGGGCGTTGAGCCGCTCCGGTCGGTTCAGGGTCACCAGCGCGACCTGCGGGCGGACCTCCTCGACGAGGACCTGCTCGCTCACAGGACCAGCTCGGCCATCACCCGCAACACGCTCGGGTCGTGCGCGCCGAGGTTCATCGTCGTGACCCGCGACGCCTTCCACACCTCGAGGTCGTCGCGGATCTTCTCCTTCGGGCCGATCAACGCGATCTCCTCCACCATCTCGCGCGGGACCGCCGCCACCGCCTCGTCCTTCTGCCCGTCGAGGTAGAGCTCTTGGATCTTCGTCGCCGCCGCCTCGTAGCCCAGGCGACAGAAGACGTCGAAGTGGAAGTTCATCTCCTTGGCGCCCATCCCTCCCACGTACAGCGCGATCGACGGCTTGATGGCGGCCGCGGCGCGCTCGACGTCGTCGTCGATGACCACGGTCACCGTGGGCAGGATCTCGAACTCCTCGGGACGGCGCCGAGCCCCGGGTCGCGCCCAGCCCTCCTGGAGCGAGTCGAGGTACATCTGCTCGTGCTGCGCCGAGTAGAAGATCGGGAACCAGCCGTCGGCGATCTCCGCCGCGAGGGCGACGTTCTTGGGTCCCTCGGCGCCGAGGATGATCGGCACGTCGGCGCGCAGCGGATGCACGATCGACCGCAGCGGCTTCCCGAGACCCAGACCCCCGGGGTAGGGGAGCGGGTAGTGCGGCCCCGGGTTGGTGACGCGCTCTTCACGCGCCAAGACCTGACGGACGATCGACACGTACTCACGGGTGCGGGCGAGCGGCTTCGGGAACGGCATCCCGTACCAGCCCTCGACGACCTGGGGCCCCGACACGCCGAGCCCGAGCACGAACCGGCCCCCCGAGAGGTGATCGAGGGTGAGCGCACCCATCGCGGTCGCAGTCGGCTGTCGGGCCGACAGCTGGATCAGGTCGGTGCCGAGCCGGATCGTCGAGGTCCGGGAGCCCCACCACGCGAGGGGCGTCAAGGCGTCCGACCCCCACGATTCGGCGGTCCACACCGAGTCGAACCCGAGCCGCTCCGCTTCGAGCACCAGGTCCAGTGCCCCCGCTGGCGGTCCGGCTCCCCAGTAGCCCATCTGCAGGCCGAGCTTCATCGTCGAACCCATCTTTCGTGTCGCGTGTCCGGGTCGAATCCCGCCCCGTCCTCGTGTGCACGTGAGAACCTATGCCCTCCTGTCCCCGGGACGCGGGGCGATCGGGGAGCGCTATGGGCACGTTGGACGGCTTCGGAACGCTGGTGACCGGCGGTGGCAGCGGGATCGGTGAGGGCTGCGCCGCCGCCCTCGCCCGCGACGGCGCGTCGGTCACGATCTGCGGCCGGACCCTCGAGCGTCTCGAGACCGCCGCCGATCGGCTCCGGTCGATCGCTGCGCCCGGGGCGACGGTGCAGGCGGTGGTCGCCGACGTGACCGACGAAGACCAGATACGGGCCGCGGTCACCGCCGCCGCGCAGCCGACCGGCCGGCTCCACGGCGTCGTCGCGTCGGCGGGAGGATCCCTCCACATGGGGCCGCTCGTCCTGGCCGACGTCGATGCGGTGCGCGCCACGCTGGAGCTGAACGTGATCGGCACCTTCTTGACGCTCAAGCACGCGGCGCCGCTCCTCGCCGCCAGTGGTGCCGGCTCGTTCGTCGGGGTCTCCTCGCACGCCGGGCTGGACACGTTCCGCTTCCTCGGCGCGTACGGGGCCGCGAAAGCGGGCCTGGACATGGTGGTCCGGGTCGCCGCGGACGAGCTCGGTCCGGCACGCGTCCGCGTCAACTCGGTGCGTCCCGGGATCGTCGCCAACGAGCTGATGGCGGCGATCACCGCCGGCGGTCCCGTCCTCGACAGCTACCTCGAGAACATCCCCCTCCACCGGGTCGGTACCGTCGACGACGTGGCCGCCCTCGCCCGGTTCCTCGTCGGCCCCGAATCGAGCTGGATCACCGGGCAGTGCATCAGCGTCGACGGGGGTCAGTCGCTCCGCAAGGGCGCCGACTTCTCGGCGTTCGCCCAGCCGGGTCACGCGGATCAGCCTGGCTGGCAGCTGGTCGTGGAGCCCGACTGATGGACCTCCACGGCGTGAACGCCGTCGTGACCGGCGGAGCCAGTGGCATCGGACGCGCTACCGCTCTCGAGTTGGGGCGTCGCGGTGCCCACGGCGTCGCGATCGCTGACATCAACGACACCCGGCTCGAGGAAACCGTGGTCGAGCTCGAACAGCTCGGCACGCGGCCCCTTCCGGTCCACTGTGACGTCTCGAAGGACGAGGACGTCGACCGGCTCCGCGACGAGGCCCTCGCCGCGTTCGGGCACATCGACGTCGTGATGAACAACGCCGGCGTCGCGCTCCTCGGACCACCCGACACGCTGTCGATGGCCGAATGGGACTGGATCTTGCAGATCAACCTGTACGGCGTCATCCGCGGGATCCGGGCGTTCGTGCCCCATCTCCGCGAACGCGGCTCGGGCTGGGTCGTGAACACCGCGTCGGTCGCGGGCCTGTACGCGTACGCCTGGGACACGATCCCCTACATCACGGCCAAGTTCGGGGTCGTCGGGCTCACCGAGAGCCTGGCGCTCTACCTCCGGCCGCTCGGGATCGGGGTGTCGCTGCTCTGCCCCGGGCTCGTCGATTCGAACATGGCGGACACCGCCCGACTCGGCGGCGTCGTGGACCCGGCCGCGTGGATCACGGAGATGCCGCTCGAGGCGGCGGTGCAGCCTTCGGTGCCAGGCGGTTTGGTGTGCGACGCGATCGAGCAGGAGCGGTTCCTCGTCCTCACGCATCCCGAGCCGATTCGGGAACGGATCGCCCAGCGCGGCGCCGATCCCGACGCGTTTGTCACCGCGCAGATCGAGCGGCTCCCGACACCACCGAACCTGCCGCCCCGCTGACCGCGCCGGGACCGGCGGTGTCACCGGTGCTCGCGCGGATGGAGGGGATCGTGATCGCGCGGCGAGCGGGGTCGCAGGCCTCAGGTGGCGGAACTGTTGGCGGTCGGGTCGCGTCGGGTGCGGCGAGCGATGATGGCCGCGGTGCCGACGAATGCGACGGCGAGCACGATCCACGTGAGGGTCTCGGAGCCCGCGATTGGAACCGGGTTGGTCCCACAGGCCTGTGAGGTGATCGACGCCGTGGCGCTGTGCAGCAGGGCCCAGGTGAGGTCGCTGGCCCCGCTCCAGCTCACGACGAAGACGTTGTCGTGGGTGCCGGGGCTGAACGTGGTCACCTGACCCCGATCGGCAGGGGAGGGTGAGAAGCTGTTTTGGCTGCCGACCGGGATGGTGACAGGGATCGTGGAAGTGTTGGTGTAGCCCCAGAGGGCGTCGTACTGCCCGGTGCCGGGGTCGTGGAACACGCACTCGAGGATCGGTTTCACTGACCCTGTTCCGCCGTTATCCGCGGTCGCAGTCCCCATCGAGGCGATCAGGAGACCCCCGGCCGCCACCAGCACCAGGCTGACCGTGATGGAGAGTCGTCGGATCGCGGTCATGCCCGCCGCCATGCGGTGCCTTCCGAGGGGAGTGAGAGCGGTCAAAGCGTCGTGGGTCCTTTGTCGACGCCGCTGCGGGCCCGCTTGATGCCCAAACCGCGGTGCCGCAGCTGCCGGCGTCAGGCGGGCCGGACCGGCCGTCGGCGCGGTTCGTCATCTCGCCACCGGTCGACTCCGTTGAGGCTTCGGATCGGGGCCTCGAGGTCGCCGACGACGGCAGCGCGCTCTACCCGGCTCACCGTGCCGGCTTGCAACGTCGACCGTCGGCGTCGCACGGCCCCGAGTCGGGGGTGGGTTCTATTGGCGCGCGGTGAAGCGCAACGGGATGTGCTTGATGCCGTTGATGAAGTTCGACCGCAGCCGGGTGGGTTCGCCG
>DAIMHT010000007.1:0-21201 GCA_036723155.1 Actinomycetota bacterium | reverse complement strand
GGATCGCCTTGGTGTGGATCTGACAGACCCGGCTCTCGGTGACGCTGAGGACCTGGCCGATCTCGGCCAGGGTGAGGCCCTCGTAGTAGTAGAGGGTGAGCACGAGACGCTCCCGGTCGGGCATCCGGTTGATGGCGTCGGCGAGGAGGTGCTTCATCTCGTCGGTCTCGAAGGCCTCGACGGGGTCGTGGGAGCGGTCGGCGATGGTGTCGCCGACGGTGGCGGACCCGCCGCCTTCGCTTTGCTGTTGGCGGCCGAGGAGCTCGTCGAGGGCGACGAGACCGGTGAACGACACCTGGGAGAGGACCTGGTTGAGCTCCTCTTCGTTCATGTCGAGCTCCGCTGCGACCTCTTTGTCCTCGGGGCTGCGGCGCAGCTCGTTCTCGAGCTTGGAGTACGCGCGTTCCACGGCGCGGGCCTTGGCCCGGATCGAGCGCGGGACCCAGTCGATGGAGCGGAGCTCGTCGATGATGGCGCCCTTGATCCGGCTGATGGCGTACGTCTCGAACTTGAAGCCGCGGCCGGGATCGAACTTGTCGATGGCGTCGATGAGCCCGAAGATCCCGTAGCTGACCAGGTCGGACTGCTCGATGTTCTGGGGCAAGCCGGCCGCGACCCGGCCGGCGACGAACTTCACCAGCGGCGAGTAGTGGAGGATGAGCCGTTCGCGGGCGTCGTGGGTGCCGTCACCCTTGTAGTCGCCCCACAGCTCGGCGACGAGCGCGGCGGTGTCGGTGTCGTCAGGCACGGGGGTGGGTGGCGGCGTAGACGGCGCGGAGCCGGTCTTGGCTGAGGTGGGTGTAGATCTGGGTCGTGGCGAGGTCGGCGTGGCCGAGGAGCTCCTGGACCGCGCGCAGGTCGGCGCCGCCGTCGAGGAGGTGGGTGGCGTACGCGTGTCGGAGCGCGTGGGGGTAGGTCACCTGGCCGTCGCGGAGCGGGTGCGCGGTGACGACGCGGCGCGCGTCGCGGGTCGTCAGGGCCCGGCCGCGCCGGTTGAGGAACAGCACCGGCGGGCTGTCGGAGGTTGCCAGCCGCGCCCGGCCGTGACCGAGGTAGGTGCCCAGCGCCGCCCGGGCGGGCTGGCCGATCGGCACCCGGCGCCGCTTGGCGCGCTTGCCGACCACCGTGACGAGCCCGTGGTCGAGGTCGGTGTCGGCGACGGTGAGGTCGCACGCCTCGCTGACGCGGAGCCCGGCGCCGTAGAGCAGCTCGAGGAGCGCGGCGTCTCGGGTCGCGAGCGCGGCGACGGCCGGGTCGGCGTCGTCGACCGCGGCCGCGGCGGCGCGGTTGGCGCCGTCGAGCAGGGCCGCGGCGTCGGCGGCGCTCGGGACTCGGGGAAGGCGGGCGTCACCCTTGGGGGTGTGGAGGGACCGGCCGGGGTCGGTGGTGAGCCGGCCCTCGCGGCGGAGATGCGCGAGGAGCGCCCGGACCGCGGCGGCCTTGCGGGCGATGGAGCGGCGGGCGAAGCCGCGGGTGTCGAGGTACGCGAGGTACCGGCGCAGGCTCTTGTGGTCCAGGGCCGCCGGGTCGGGGCAGCCGCCCCGTTCGGCCCAGGCCACGAACTCACGGGCGTCGTGCTCGTAGGCCCGACGCGTGTGCTCGCTGCGACCCGCGAGCGAGGCGACGAGGCCGTCGACATCCCAGGCCATAGCCAGCCACGGTAGCCCCACGCGCCACACAAACCTGACCTTCCCCTCGGCCATGGCCGGAGGTGGGCCCGCTACTCGCCGGTGAAGCGCGGCTCGCGGCGCTCGACGAAGGCGAGGAGGGCCTCGCCGGTGTCGCGGGAGCCGAAGTTGCCGGCTTGGGCGATGTCCTCGAACTCGACCGCCTCGGCCATCGACACCGACAACGACTGGTTGAGGAGCCGCTTGGTGATCTGAATCTGGACCGGGGGCTGCGCCGCGATGCGACGGGCCAAGGTCGTGACCACCGCGTCGAGCTCGGCCGCGGGCACCACCCGGTTGACGAGGCCGATGCGGTCCGCTTCGGCCGCGGAGATGATGTCGGCCAGGTAGGCGAGCTCCTTGGCCCGGTGGAGGCCGATGAGGCGGGGCAGGATCCAGGAGCCACCACCGTCGAGGGAGAGGCCCCGGCGGGAGAAGATCTCCGAGAAGCGGGCGGTGTCCGCGGCGACGATGAGGTCACAGCCGAGCGCGAGGTTGCAGCCGGCACCGGTGGTGACCCCGTTCACGGCAGCGATGGTCGGGATGTGCAGCTCGTGGAGGCGCATCACGGTCCGTCCCACCACTCGCATCGAGTACACCGCGCTCCCGAACCCGCGCGTGGGGTTCTCGTCACCGGCGGCCGGGGTCAGGTCGGCGCCGGACGTGAACGCGTCCCCGGCGCCGGTGAGAACCAGGACCCGATCGTCTCGCGACGCTTCGATCTCGTCGAACACCTGGACGAGCTCGCGCCACATCGTGGTGTTGATCGCGTTCTTCTTCTCGGGCCGGTTGAACGTGACCGTCACGACCCCGTGGTTGTCGCGTCGCAAGAGCAGGGTCTCCATCGCGGTACGGTAGCGCCGTGGGCTACAACCCGTTCCGGAAGCGGGTGAAGCGGCGCAGCGACATCGTCGTCGTCGGCGCCGCGCTCGTCGTCATCGCCGCGCTCGTGGTCTGGGCCGCGCTCGGCTGACATGAGCGGACACCGGTTCGCGGGCGCCGAGTTCGACGACGAGCCCGACGTGCGGCGGGTGCAGCCGTACCAGGCGACGAAGACGTACCGGTGCCCGGGCTGTGACCACCCGATCCCGCCCGGCACCGGTCATGTCGTCGTCGTCCCGCGCGACGCCGACGACCGTCGCCACTGGCACACCGCGTGCTGGGCTCGCGCGACCCGGCCTCCCGCCCGGCCGGCACGGACGGACCGGACACGCCGCCGGTAGCTGGCGCGGGACGGAGATCCGAGGACCTACGGCAGGGCGATGGCCGCTCAGAGCTCTTTCGTGCCGAGCTCTTCGACGTTGACGTCTTTGAACGTGACGACGCGCACGTGGTTGACGAAGCGGGCCGGGCGGTACATGTCCCAGACCCAGGCGTCGTTGAGCTCGAGCTCGAAGTAGACCTGGCCGTTCTCGTGGCGGACGTTGAGGTTGACGGTGTTGGCCAGGTAGAAGCGTCGTTCGGTCTCGATGACGTACGCGAACATCGGGAGGACGTCGCGGTACTCCCGGTATAACTGGAGCTCGATCTCGGTTTCGTACCGCTCGAGGTCCTCGGCGCTCATCGCTGGGTTAGACCCGCTTCTCCTTGACCTTCGCCGCTTTTCCGATCCGGTCGCGCAGGTAGTAGAGCTTCGCCCGGCGGACGTCGCCCCGGGTCGCGACCTCGATCTTGGCGACGATGGGTGAGTGCAGGGGGAAGGTGCGCTCCACGCCAACCCCGAAGCTGACCTTGCGGACGGTGAACGTCTCCCGGACGCCGCTGCCCTTGCGGCGGATCACGACCCCTTGGAAGATCTGGATCCGCTCCCGGTTGCCTTCCACGACCCGGACGTGGACCTTGACCGTGTCCCCGGGGGCGAAGTCGGGTCGGTCGTCGCGGAGATGCGCGCGGTCGACGAGATCAGTGGCATTCATGGGGCTGCTCCCGGGGGTGGACCGGCCATCGTACCGGGCGTCTCGTCCCCGGTCTCCTCCAGGGCGGCCCGGTCCTCGGGGCTGAGATCCTCGGGGACCAGCAGGTCGGGGCGCCGTTGCAGGGTGCGGCGACGGGCCTCGAGGTGGCGCCACCGGGCGATCTCGGCGTGGTCCCCGGAGCGCAAGACGGGCGGGACGGCCCAGCCCCGGTACTCCGCGGGGCGGGTGTACTGGGGCTCTTCGAGGAGGCCGCCGGCGAAGGACTCGTGGGCGCTGGAGGCGTCGTTGCCGAGGACGCCGGGGACGAGCCGGATGACGGCCTCGACCACGACGAGCGCGGCGGCCTCGCCGCCGGCGAGGACGTAGTCGCCGACGGAGAGCTCGCCGTCGCAGAGATGGTCGGCGACGCGTTGGTCGACGCCCTCGTAGCGGCCGCAGATCAGGGAGAAGCCGGGACCGGCGGCGAGCTCGGCGGCGACGGCGTGGTCGAAGCGGCGCCCCCCGGGGCTCAACAGAAGGAGGGGGCGGGGCGGGGCGACGGCCTCGACGGCGTCGAAGAGCGGCTCGGGTCGCATCACCATGCCGGCGCCACCGCCGAAGGGGGTGTCGTCGACGCTGCGGTGCGGGTCGGCGGTGTGCGCCCGGGGGTCGTGGACGCGGATGTCGACGATGCCGGCGTGTCGGGCCTTCCCCAGCAGCGACGCGTCGAGCGGACCCGCGAGGTACTCGGGGAAGATGGTGAACACGTCGACACGCACGGCTCAGCCCTCGAGGAGCCCGGCGGGCGGGTCGACCACGACTCGGCCCGGGGTGTGCTCGACGACGAACACGACCGGGACGAGCGCGCCGTCGTCGAGGACGAGGAGGTCGTGGGCGGGGTTGGCCTCGACCGCGACCACCTGGCCGTGCGCGCGTCCGGTGGTGTCGACGACCTCGGCGCCGACGAGCTCGTGCACCCAGAGCTCGCCTTCGACCGGGTCAAGCGGCGCGGCGCGCAGGTGGGCGCCGCGCAGCGAGATGGCGTCGTCGCGGTCGCTGACCCCGGCGAAGCGGATCAGCCAGCGTCCTTGGTGTGGGCGCGCCGTCTCGACGACGAGTGCTCGTTCGTCGGCGTAGAGCACCGCGCCGGGGACATGCCGCTCGTCGCGGTCGGTGGTGAACGTGACCGCGACCTCTCCGTGGAGACCGTGCGCACGGCCGACGCGGCCGACCTCAAGAAGGTCGGAGGGGGCCGCCACGGCCCGGGCGCTACTCGGCGACGTCGACGGTCGCGCGCACGCCTTCGGCGGCGCCCGCGGCGCGGGTGAGCTGCCGCAAGGCCTGCACGACGCGGCCCCGACGGCCGATGAGCCGGCCCATGTCGGACGGGCTGGCGTGGACGAGGAGGACGACCTCACCGCGGCGTTCCTCGAGCTCGACGTCGACCGCGTCGGGTTCCTCGGCGAGGTTGCGGGTCACGAACTCGACGACAGCACGGGCCCGGCCGCCGACGATGCGGTTGCCTTCGGCGCCGATCTCGTCTTCGTAGTCGTCGTCGTAGCCCTCGTCGAAGTCGGGTCGCTCGTCGCTCACGACGCCCTCTCCTCAGATTCGCCGCCGGCCGCGTCGCTGTCCGCGTCGGGCGCGCTGGCCGCCTCCGGGGCGGCGGTGGCCTCGGCTTCGGGCGTCGTGTCCTCGCTCGCCGCTGCGGGCTTCTCGGGCGCCGCTTTCTCGGGTGCTGCTTTCGCAGCCGCGGCCTTCTCGGGCGCCGCCTTGGCGGGCGCGGCTTTCGCGGGGGCGGCGACCCTGCCGGTGGAGAAGCCGCGCCGGTTCAGCTTGGTGACGATCGGGTGGCCCTTCTCGGACTCGAAGGTGGACCAGATTCCCATGGTGGTGAGGAGCTTCTGGACCTGCTCGGTCGGCTGGGCACCTTGGCGGAGCCAGGCCAGGGCCCGCTCGGCGTTGATGTCGACGGTCGACGGCTCGGCGCGGGGGCCGTAGTGGCCGATGGTCTCGATGATGCGACCGTCGCGGGGTGAGCGGGCGTCGGCCACCACGACTCGGTAGCTGGGCTGCTTGGCCTTGCCGACGCGCAGCAGGCGGATCTTGACGGCCACGGAAACGGGCCCTTTCGTGTCGGGAACGCTCAAGGCTAGTCAAGCCGACCCGCCGGCTGGACTGCGGCGGGCGGGTTCGGTTGGTTACCGCCCGGGAAGTCCGGGGAGGCCGGGGACGGGGAGGCGGCGGCGACCCTTCTTGGAGCCTTTGGTCATGGTGCGCATCATCTGCTGCACGACCTTGAACTGCTTCAGCAGCGCGTTGACCTGCTGGGTGCTGGTGCCGCTGCCCTGCGCGATCCGGTGGCGGCGGGACCCGTTGATGAGTGAGGGCTCGCGCCGCTCGGCGGGGGTCATGGAGCAGATGATGGCCTCGACCCGGCCGAGCTCGCCTTCGTCGAGCTCAGCGTCGCGCAGCTCCTTCGGGACGCCGGGGAGCATCCCGACGAGGTTTTGGAGGGGACCCATCTTCTTCATCTGGCGCATCTGGTCGAGGAAATCTTCGAGGGTGAACCGCCCGGAGCGGAGCTTCTGCTCGGCGGCCTGGGCCTGGTCGGCGTCGAACGCGGCTTCGGCTTTCTCGATGAGGGTGAGGACGTCACCCATCCCGAGGATCCGGCTCGCGAGCCGGTCGGGGTAGAAGGGTTCGAAGTCGTCGAGCTGCTCGCCGATGCCTGCGAAGAGGATCGGGAGTCCGGTGACCTCTTTCACCGAGAGCGCCGCGCCGCCGCGGGCGTCGCCGTCGAGCTTGGTCAGGACCACGCCGGTGAGGGGGACTTGGTCGGCGAACTCGGTGGCGACGCGGACCGCGTCTTGTCCGATCATGGCGTCGACGGTGAGGAGGACGTCGCTGGGGTGGATGGCGTCGACGAGGTGGGCGAGCTCGGCCATGAGGTCGGCGTCGACTTGGAGTCGTCCGGCGGTGTCGACGATGACCACGTGCTTGCCGAGCCGTTCGGCTTCGTGGATCCCCTCGGTGGCGGCCGTCACCGGGTCGTTGCCGCCGGTCCAGACCGGGACACCGGCGCGCTCGCCGAGCACTCGGAGCTGTTCGACGGCGGCGGGGCGCTGCCGGTCGGCGGCGACCAGGAACGCGGGTCGGCCGTTGTGCTCGAGGTGGCGGGCGAGCTTCGCCGCCGCGGTGGTCTTCCCGGAGCCTTGGAGGCCGACGAGCACGATGACGGCGGGGGGCCGCTTGGCCGGGTGGAGGGTGCCGGCCGCTCCCCCGAGGGTCGCGGTGAGCTCTTCGTGGACGATCTTGATGACCTGCTGGGCCGGGCTGAGGCTCTCGGCGACCTCGGCGCCGGTGGCGCGGGCCTTCAGGCGGTTGACGAACGCTTTGACCACCCGGACGTTGACGTCGGCTTCGAGGAGCGCGAGCCGGATCTCGCGTGCCACCTCGTCGACGTCGGCTTCGTTGAGCCGGCCGCGGCTGCGCAGCCGGCGGAAGATGGCGTCGAAGCGGTCGGCGAGGGTCTCGAACATCAGCCGATGAGCGCGGCGGCGAAGTCGCGCGGCTCGAACGTGACGAGGTCGGTGGCGCTCTCCCCGATCCCGATGAGCTTGACGGGGACACCGAGCTCGGCTTCGACGGCGAGGACGATGCCGCCCTTGGCGGTGCCGTCGAGCTTGGTGAGCACCACGCCGGTGACACCGACGGCGTCGGTGAACTGGCGGGCTTGTGTGAGCCCGTTCTGGCCCGTCGACGCGTCGAGGACGAGCAGCACCTCACCGAGGGCGTCGGGGAAGCGTTCCACGATCCGTCGGATCTTCTTCAGCTCCTCCATGAGGTTGACCTTGGTGTGGAGTCGACCCGCGGTGTCGACGAGGACGGTGTCGATGTGCTTCGCCTGTGCGGACTGCACCGCGTCGAACACGACGCTGGCCGGGTCCCCGCCGGATTGGCCGCGGGTGACGTCGACGCCGACGGTCTGACCCCAGTGGGCGAGCTGCTCGGCGGCCGCGGCGCGGAACGTGTCGGCGGCGACGAGGAGAACCCGGTGGCCGGCGTCGAGCTCACGTTGCGCGAGCTTGGCCGCGGTGGTGGTCTTGCCGACACCGTTCACGCCGACGAGCAGCCACACGTTGGGGTGGCCGGCTTCGTGGTGCAACGTCCGGTCGGTCTCGTCGCCGAGCTCGTCGGCGATCTGCGCCGCGAGGAGCGGCGCCAGCTCGTCGGCGTCGCCGATCCCGGCCCGTCGGGCCTCGGTTCGCAGCGATTCGAGGAGCCGGCCGGTGGTGGGCACCCCGACGTCGGCGAGCAGGAGCGTCTCCTCGAGGTCGTCCCAGGTGTCGTCGTCGAGGCGTCGGGCCCGCCACCGGTCGCGGAGCCCTCGGAACGGGGCTCGGCTTCGTCCGAGCCGCTCGCTCAGCACCTCGGCGGACCCTTCGGACGGGACCGCGACGGGCTCGGGCGCGTTCGTCTCCGACGGCGCTTCCGTCGAGTTGCTCGCGTCGGGCGGGTCGGGGCGGCGGCGGCGTTCGCGCCGACCGAGGACACGCGGCAGCGCGAGGAGCAGGGCGGCGAAAGCGAAGATGATCATGAGGACGAGCAGACCGGTCGCGCTGAGCATCAGCGCGGCGATGCTACCCGTCGTCGTTCGTCGCGCTTTCGTCGGTCGGCGGCGCCGGTTCGGTTCCGTCGCGGGAGACGACGACCGTTCGGGGAACCGCCATCGCGATCCCGGCGGTGTCGAATGCGTCCTTCAGGCGCGCGCGGAGCTCGCGCGCGACGTTCCACTGCTCGATCGGCACGGTCTTGACGACGAGGCGGATCACGATGTGTTGGCCGGTGAGGTCTTCGACTCCCCAGACCTCGGGTTCGGCGACGATCCGCCGGTGCCAGTTGTCGTCCTGCCACAAGTCGTGCGCGACCTGCCCGATGACGTCGCGGGCGTGTGGGATCGACGTCTCGGGCGCGACCGCGATGTCGAGGAGGGTCCGCGACCATTGCTGGCCTTTGTTGCCGAGGCGGCGGATCTCGCCGTTGGGGACGTGCCAGACGACGCCTTCGACGTCGCGGACTCGGGTGACGCGCAGGGTGACCGATTCGACGGTTCCGGACACGGCGGTCCCGGCGACGCCGGTGGGGACGCCGACGTCGATGATGTCGCCGACGCCGAACTGGTCCTCGAGGAGCATGAAGGTGCCCGCCAGGAAGTCGCGCACGATGGTCTGCGCGCCGAAGCCGAGCGCGACGCCCGCGACGCCGGCGCCGGCGAGGAGCGGGGCCAGGTTGAGTCCGAGCTCGCCGAGGATGGTGAGGGCCGCGACGCTCCAGATCACGATGGCGCAGACGCTGTTCAGCACCGCGGCGATGGTGTCGGCTCGTTGCCGGCGGCGGGCCTCCGCGGCGGAGCCGAGCTCGGGCCCGCCGTTGAGTCGCGCGACCAGATGGCGCACCACCCGGTGCAGCAGACGGATGGCGACCCAGGCCAAGACCAGGACGAACGCGATCCGCACCGGTCGAGCCACCGCGTCGGCGACATCGGCGGCGCCGTCACTGCCGGTGATGCGAAAGACGGTCTCGCAGAGCCAGGTGCGACTCCCCTGCGGTCCGCACGCCCGTTGCAGGTCGGCGGCGCTGCCGCCGGCGCTGAGCAGCTTCGCCGGCAGCGCCAGCGCCCCGGTCGGCACGACGATGTTCAGGCGCCGACGGAGTCGGCGACCCGCTGGCTCACGACCCGGGTCGACCCGCCGGGCGGCATCGTGACCCCGTACAGCACGTCACCGGCTTCCATCGTGCGCTTCTGGTGCGTGACGATGACGAGCTGGGCCTCGTTGCGGAACTCGTGGACGAGGTCGAGGAAGCGGTGCAGGTTGACGTCGTCGAGCGCGGCCTCGACCTCGTCGAGGAGATAGAACGGCGACGGGCGGGCCCGGAACACGGCGAACAGGTACGCGAGCGCGGTGAGGGAGCGTTCGCCACCCGAGAGCAGGGAGAGGCGCCGGACGTTTTTGCCTGAGGGGCGAGCGTCGATCTCGATCCCGGTGTCGAGGAGGTCGTCGGGGTCGAGGAGCGACAGCCGGCCCGCGCCGCCGGGGAACAGCGTCGAGAACAAGACGCTGAAGTGCCGGGCGACGTCGGCGAACGCCTCCTCGAAGACGCTGACGATCTCCTTGTCGACGGCGCGCAGGACCCGGGTGAGCTCCCGGCGGCTGCCGCGCACGTCGTCGAGCTGGGACTGGAGGAACTCGTGGCGTTCCTGGAGGGCCCGGTGCTCGTCGAGGGCGAGGGGGTTGATCGGGCCCATGAGCCGCACGTCCCGTTCGAGCTCGCGGGCGCGCCCGGCGAGGGTGGTGCCGTCGGGGACCGTCGGGGCGGGCGCGTCGAGCGCGACGTGTGGTTCCACGTCGAACTCGGTGCGGAGCCCTTCGATGGTGGTGTCGAGCCGTAGCCGGCCTTCGGCTTCTTCGACGTCGATGCGGCCGAGCCGCTCCCGGGTGCCGGTGAGCTCGTGCTCGAGGCCGCGCCGTTCGTCGCGCAAGGTGTCGAGCTGCTCGGCGGAGAGGCGGGCGGCTTCGGTCTCGCGGCGACGTCGGTCGCGCAGCCGGTCGTAGAGGGTGTCGACGCCGGCGCGGTGCTCGGCGAGCCGGCGGGTGATGGTGGCGAGCGCTTCGTCGCGGGCGAGGAGCTCGAGGCGGTGCCGTTCGGCGCTCGCCTGGGCTTCGGGGTCACGCTCGGCGAGCCGGGTCTCGACCTCGGCCAGGCGGGCCGCGAGGAGCGCCCGGCGCTCGTCGGCGGCGGCGCGGCGCAGCTCGGAGGCGCGGGCGGCGGCGAGCGTGGCCCGGGCGGCCTCGACGGTGCGTTCCGCCTCGGCGCGCGCCACTTCGGCGGTGGTGGCCCGCTCGTGGGCCTCCTCGAGGGACCGTTGGGTGACCGCGGTGCTGTGGTCGCCGCCGACGTTCCAGATGCCGGTGCCGCCGATCCGGTCACCGTCGGGGGTGACCGCGACGACGTCGGGCTGCTCGGCGACGAGGTCGAGCGCGGCGCGCCAGTCGGCCACGAGGACGTGGCGGGCGAGGAGCCGTTCGAGCGCCGCGGCCAGGGCGGCGTCGCGGGCGTGGACGGCGTCGCGGAGCGGTCGGGTGCCGGTCGGCACGTCGCGCGGCAGGGGGGCGGGGTCGTGGTCGACGACGAGGAGCAACGCGCTGGTCTGCCCGGCGTGGAGGCGGGCGATGGCCTCACCGGGCGCGACGCCGTGGCGCACCACCACCGCGCGCATGGCGTCGCCGAGCGCGGAGGCGACCGCGACCTCGGCTCCGGCTTCGATCTCGAGGTGGTCGATGAGCGGTCCGAGGACCCCGTCGAGCTGGTCGAGCTCGCCGACGGCGGCGTCGGCACGGGCGACGCGCAGCTGCCGTTCAAGGGCGTCGGCACCGGCCCGGGCCCGGGCCGCGTCGCCTTCAGCGGTGCGCCAGTGCTCCTCCGCGGCGCGCAGCGTGTCCTCGGCGGTCGCGGCGGCCACGAGCGCGTCGGTGCCGGGCAGCATCGGCTCGCCCGCCTCGACGACCGCGAGCTCGTTGCGGAGCCCGACCGCGTCGGCGACGAGGGTCTCGACGATTCCTTCGTCGGCCGCGGCGGCGAGCTCCCGTTCAAGGCCGCGGCGTTTCTCGGCGAGGAGCGCGGCGAGGCCCCGGCCTCGTTCGCGGAGCGCCTCGACTCGGGCGACCCAGTCGGCGAGCCCTTCGACGCCGAGCGCGGTGAGGGAGTGCTCGGCGTCAACAACGGCGTCGTCGAGGGCCCGGAGCCGGTCGTGGAGCTCCCGGTCGCGGGTCGAGAGCTCGTGGCGTTCGTCGTGGAGGCGCTCGAGGCGGGTCTGGAGCCCGGCGATCTGGTGGCCGGCGAGGTAGAGGCGGATGGCGCGCAGCTCCGCGACGACGCTGCCGTGCCGTTCCGCGGCGTGGGCTTGGCGCTCGAGGGGCGCGAGCTGGCGTTTGACCTCGCGCAGCAGGTCCTGGAGGCGCAGCAGGTTGCCTTCGGTGGCGGCGAGGCGCCGTTCGGCGCGTTCCTTGCGGCGGCGGAACTTGAGGATCCCGGCGGCTTCCTCGACGATGGCGCGCCGGTCCGCGGGGGAGGCGTTGAGGATCGTGTCGAGCTGGCCCTGGCCGACGATGACGTGCTGCTGGCGGCCGATGCCGGTGTCGGAGAGCAGCTCTTGGATGTCGAGGAGGCGACAGGGGACGTCGTTGAGCTGGTACTCGGATTCGCCGGTGCGGAACAGGGTGCGGGTGACCGTCACCTCGCTGAACTCGATGGGGAGGAGGTGCGCGCTGTTGTCGATGGTGAGCGACACCTCGGCTCGGCCGAGCGCGGCGCGCGACGGGGTGCCGGCGAAGATGACATCCTCCATCCGGGCGCCGCGCAGGGTCCGGGGGCCCTGGGCGCCGAGGACCCACGCCACCGCGTCGACGAGGTTCGACTTGCCGGACCCGTTGGGGCCGACGACGACGGTGACGCCGGGCTCGAAGTCGAGCGTCGTCTTGTCGGCGAACGACTTGAAGCCCTTCAGGGTGAGTGACTTCAGGAACACGGGCGACCCCTCTCCTTCTCGGATCGTAGCGACGAGGTCGCGGCACGACGGGCTTCCACCGTCGCGCCTGGTCAGCGTGGCGGGATCAGCGCACCTGGAAGCCGGTGGCGCCGGTGGGGGCCTCGTCGGCGGCGTCGACGTGGGTCACCGCGGCCCGCCGGGGGCCGTGCCGGCACCACGCCTCGACCGCGGCGACGGCCTCGGGGGTGCCCTCGAGGACCGCTTCGACGCGCCCGTCGGGCCGGTTGGTCACCCAGCCCGCGACATGGTGGGCCTGGGCCTCGGCCTGGCAGCGGTCGCGGAAGAAGACGCCTTGGACCCGGCCCGAGATGACCAGGCGGCGGCGGACCGGTTCAGTCACCGGCTCAGACCTGGCACGCCTCGCAGTAGAAGGTGGAGCGGCCGCCGACGCGCTCGCGTCGGATGACGTGGCGGCAGCGGCGGCAGGTCTCACCGTCTCGGGCGTACACCTTGTGGTGGTGCTGGTAGTCGCCGGGCTTGCCGAACAGGTCGACGTACTGCTCGTCGGCGAGCGAGGAGCCGCGGTACTTCACCGCGTCTTGGAGGATCTCGACCATCGCCCGGTAGAGGCGGCGGATCTCTTGGGATGAGAGCGAGTCGCTCATGCGGTCCCAGCGCAGGCCCGCGCCCCAGAGGATCTCGTCGCTGTAGATGTTGCCGATCCCGGCGAGGAACTTCTGGTCCATCAGCAGCGGCTTGAGCTTGGCGTGGCGCTGGGAGATCAGCTGGCCGAACTGCTCCCACGACATGGCGTTCTCGAGCGGGTCGAGGCCGAGGTGGTTGAGCTCGGAGACCTTGTTCAACGCGTCGGCTTCGGTGACGAACATCTCGCCGAAGGTGCGGGGGTCGATGAATCGGAGCTGGCCGCCCTGGGTGAACGTGATGATGACGTGGGTGTGCTTGCTGCGCGATTCGCGGGAGGTCTTGGCTCGCAGCAGCTGGCCCGACATGCCGAGGTGGATGATCAGCACGTCGCCGCCCTCGAGGCGACAGAGGAGGTACTTGCCGCGGCGTTCGACGCCGGTGATCTTCTTGCCTTCGAGGCGGGTGATGAACTGCTTGCGGTTGTGGTGGCGGCGCACGCTGCGCATCCCGTCGACTTCGACGCCTTTGACCCGTTTGCCGACGATCTCGCGTTCCAGGTCGCGGCGAACGACCTCGACTTCAGGCAACTCCGGCATCTGACCGTTCCTCGGTGTCGTGCAGGTTCTCCCAGGCCGCCCGGGCGGCGGCCTGCTCTGCCTGCTTCTTGGAGCGGCCCTCGCCTTCGCCGCGGGTCTCGCCGTTGAGGCGCACCGAGGCGAAGAACCGCTTCGAGTGGTCGGGCCCTTCGGCGCGGACCTGGTAGCGGGGCAGCTGGTCGAAGCGGCGCGCCGCCAGCTCTTGCAGTCGGGTCTTGTAGTCCTGGCCCCCGGGACCGGTCGCGGCCTCGCGGATCCGGTCCTCGAGGAGCGCGAGGACGAGGTCGCGGGCGGCGTCCCAGCCCCCGTCGAGGTACACCGCGGCGATGACCGCTTCGATGGCGTCGGCGAGGATCGACGGCTTGTCGCGCCCGCCGGAGCCGTCCTCGCCTTTGCCGAGCAGCAGCGCGGGGCCGAGCTCGATCTCGCTCCCGACCTGGGCCAGGACCTCGGCGTTCACGACCGAGGCTCGCAGCTTGGCGAGCTCGCCCTCGGGGAGGTCGGGGAACTCCTCGTACACGTAGACGGTGACGACGAGGCCGAGGACGGCGTCGCCGAGGAACTCGAGGCGCTCGTTCGAGCTCGCGACGGGATGCTCCGCGCAGTAGGAGCGGTGGATCAGGGCCGCGTCGAGGCGGGCGGGATCGTGGAACTCGCGTCCGAGCGCAGCCTCGAGGCGCGCTCGCGCGTCGGGATTCATGGCGCGGCGCCGTTCCCTTCGTGGAGGCGGGCGACGACGTAGTCGACGGCCTCCCGGACGGTGTGGAGGTCGGCGAGGTCCTCGTCGTCGACGCGGAAGCCGACGGTGCGTTCCCCGAGCTCCTCTTCGAGCTCTTCGACGAGCTCGATGAGCGCGAGGGAGTCGGCGTCGAGGTCGTCGGCGAAACGGGCGTCGAGGGTGATGCGGTCCTCGGGGATCTCGAGGATCGCGGCGAGGCGCTCCCGGACGAGGGTGAACACCCCGTCGGGGCCGAGCGGGGTGCGTTCGACGTGGGTCTCAGCCGGCATGGGTCACTGCCTTCTTCATGTGGGCGACGACGTCGGTGGCGACGCAGTCGGCGGCGACGCCGACGGCGTTGGCGATCGCCCGGGCCGACGAGGAGCCGTGGGAGATGATGCAGACCCCGTCGACGCCGATGAGCACCGCGCCGCCGGTGACGTCGGGGTCGTAGATCTCGGCCCCGGCGAGCAGCATCGGGAGCAGCACCGTGGCCGCGTCGCGCGCTTCGGGGGTGGCGTCGAGGACGCGGAACACGACCCCGGCGAGGGAGCGCAAGGCACCTTCGAGGCTCTTGAGGGCCACGTTGCCGGTGAACCCGTCGGTGACGATCACGTCAGCCCGGTCGGGGTGCATGAAGTCGCGTCCTTCGACGTTGCCGACGAAGCCGGGCTCGTCGCGCAGCAGCTCGTGGGCTCGTTTGCGGAGCTCGTCGCCCTTGCCGGCCTCCTCGCCGTTGGAGAGCAGCCCGATGCTGGGCGTCTCCAGCCCGTAGCGGGCCTGCGCGTACGCGGCGGTCATGCGCGCGTACTGCACCAGCCGTTCGGGTGGGACGTCGACCACGGCGCCCGCGTCGACGAGGAGCTGCGGGTGATGGTCGGGGACGGGGATCGGGACCGCGATGGCCGGGCTCGGGACGCCGCGGAACCGTCGCATGCGCAGCACCGCGGCGGTGGTCACGGCGCCGGTGTTGCCCGCGCTGACCATGGCGTCGGCGTCGCCGTCGCGCACGGCGCGGGCGCAGCGCACGATCGAGGAGTCCTTGAGCTTGCGGACGGCGCTGACCGGCTCGTCGTCCATGGTGATGACGTCGCGGGCGTCGAGCACCGAGACGCCGGGCGGGGTGGGGACCGGGAGATGCGGGGTGATCTCTTCGGCCCGTCCGACGAGCAAGACCCCGATCCCGTGCTCGGTGGCGGCCTGGACCGCGCCGGTCACGATCTCGCCGGGGCCCCGGTCGCCGCCCATGGCGTCGACGGCGACCGTGCAGGCCGGTCGGGGCACGGTGTTAGTCGACCTCGATGCGCTGCACGCCCTTGTAGTAGCCGCAGTTGCCACAGACCCGGTGGGGCAGCTTCACCGCGCCGCAGTGGGGACACAGCGACCGGGCCGGCGGCTCGACGCGGCGGTTCGCGGACCGTCGGGTGTGGGTCCGCGACCGCGGGGTCTTGCGTTTGGGGACTGCCATCAGGGTCTCCTCTGGGGAAGGTCAGATTTCGAGTTCGGAGAGGACCGCCCAGCGGGGATCCGCGGGCGAGTCGTCGAGGTCGGCGTCATCGCCGGTCGGGGTCGGGTCGCACGGCCGCTCGCAGTGCGGGGCGAGCGGCAGCTCGAGGAGCACCGCGTCCCGGACCAGCTGGTCCAGGTCGATCTCGTGGCCCTCGAGAGGGTACGTCTCGCCGGCGACGGGGTGGGCTTCGAACAGCTCGTCGACGTGCACCTCGAGCGGCTGGGCCAGGTCCCGGAGGCAGCGGCTGCACTCGCCCCGCCACGTGGCCCGCACCGCGCCTCGGACGACGATCCCCTCCGAGATGTGGTCGAGGTCGAGGTCGAGGTCGATCGGATCGACGACGCGGGCCGCAGTGGCCTCGAGGCCCTCGACGGGCTCGGTCAGGTCGACGTGACGGCGGGCCCCGGGATGGCTGAGCAGGTCAGCGACGTCGATTCGGAAGCGGGACATGGGGTTGGCCTCAGCAGGAGCGGTGTATGAGGATACCAGCGACCGCTTCGCGCCCGGGCTAAGCGAAACATCCGATTTGTCGGATTGTTCCGGTTTCGTGGGGGTGGGTCAGCTGTCGTCCTGGTCGAAGATCGGGACCTCGTCCTCGTCGACCGGCTCGGGCTCGGGCAGGTCCACTTGGAGCCGCTCGCGACCTTTGCGGACCCCGGTGATGGTCTTGTCGAGGAGGGTCTCGAGCGCGGCGAGACGCTGGTCGACGTAGTCCTCGGCTTGGTGGTGCAGCCGCCGGGCTTCGGCTTCGGCGTCGGCGAGGACCTCTTGGGCGCTGTGGCGGGCCTCGCGGACGATGTCGCTGCGCTCCACCATGCGTTCGGCTTGCACCCGCGCCGATTCGAGGATCCCGTCGGCTTCGCGTTTGGCGCTGTCGAGGTACTCCTCGCGTTCCTTGAGGAGCCAGCGGGCGTGGCGCAGCTCGGCGGGGAAGGTGCGGAGCGCCTCGTCGACGAGCGCGAGGGCTTCATCGCGGTTCACGAGCACCGACGCCGACATCGGCATGGTGCGGGCCGCGTCCACCATGTCGCGCAGCTCATGGAGCTGCGCCTCGAGCGTGCGGGCCTCGGCCTCGCTCATCCCGTCCCGCCGCCGAAGCGTTCGGCGAGGCGTTTCGCGACCGTCGGGGGGACCATGCTCGAGACGTCGCCGCCGAAGCGGGCGACCTCACGCACGAGGCTCGACGAGAGGAACGAGTGCTGGGGGCTGGTGGAGATGAAGAAGGTGTCGATGCCCGAGAGCCGCTGGTTCATCTGGGCCATCTGGAGCTCGTAGTCGAAGTCCGACACCGCCCGGAGACCCTTGACGATGGCCTCGGCGCCGTGGTCTCGAGCGAAGTCGACCATGAGGCCCTTGAAGAACTCGATGCGGAGGTTCGGGATGTGGGCGGTGACCTCGCCGAGCATCTCCTGGCGCTCGGCGAGGGAGAAGAGGGACTGGGCCTTTTGGGGGTTGCGGATCACGGCCACGATGACGTCGTCGAAGTGGCGCGCGGTTCGCTCGATGATGTCGAGATGTCCGTTGGTGACCGGGTCGAACGAGCCGGGACACAGCGCGGTAGCCACGCGGTCGCCTCCTCAGACGCGGGCCCCGAGGCCGAGCGTCGTCAGGAGCGTATCGCCGTACTTGCGCTCCGACCGGATCTCCCATCCCGGCCCCGCCGCGTCGGACACGACGACGCCCCGGGAGGGGGTCTCGACCACGACCCGCGCCGCGGCGGTGAGCCAGCCCGGTTGCGCGAGCCCGTCGAGGAGCGCCGCGACGGCCGGGGCCGCCTCGTCGTACGGAGGGTCGGCGAAGACGAGATCAAACACTGGACCCGCCGGGCCGGCGGCGAGGAACGTGGCGACGGGGACGGCGCGGACCTCGGCCCGGTCGGCGAGACCGGTGGTGGTCAGGTTCGCCCGGCAGGCGTCGACCGCCGCGGAGTCCACCTCGACGAGCACCGCGCCCGACGCGCCCCGCGAGAGTGCCTCGACCGTGACTGCGCCGCTCCCGGCGTAGAGATCCAAGACCCGCGCGCCGCGGACCTCGTCGCCGAGCGACGCGAAGAGGGCCTCCCGGACCCGGTCCGTCGTCGGGCGCACCGCGGCCGGCGCGACGAGGCGGCGCCCCCCGGCGGTGCCGGCGATGACGCGCAATCGGGGGCCAGCCACCGGTCCACTGTCGCACGCGCGTCGCGCCGCGGCTCGGCTGCTCCGCGCCTACGTTGGGCCCATCGGGTGGACTGGACGGGCGGCACTCGCGGTCGTGGCGACCGTGTGCTGGTGGGGCCCGAGCGCGACCGCGCTCCCCGCCTCCGGGGTCACCGTGACCACGGCGACGCTCCCCTGCTCCGACCAGATCAACGCGTCGAGCGGGCCGACACCGCCGCGCACGGCGGTGCTGGGGGACGTCGCGCTGTCGACGAGCTACGCGCTCGGTGCCGGCCTGCTCCGCGACGAGCCCGACGCCCGCGCCCGCTACTTCGCCAAGGACGGTCTCCAGATCCGGGCGGGCGCGTCGTTCGACCTCGTCGTGCCGCCCGAGTGGCGCGGCCGGCTCAGCCTCGGGTGGGGCAACCCGGCGCAGCGGACGACGCATCTGAAGGTCCGGGGCTGTCGATGGACGAGCAGCCCGAGCCAGGGGTCACCACCGGGGGCGTGGCTCGCGTTCGCCGGCGGGTACTGGGTCCCGCGCGCGGCGTGCGTGACGGTGCTGGTCCGGGCCGGTCAGCGGCAGCGGCGGGTGCGCATCGGGATCGGAATCGCCTGCCCGGGACAGCTGCCGCCGCCTCGGCCGCTGGCGGGGACGTGACCCCGGGTTCGGCGGGTCAGCTCTTGAAGAGGAAGTCGGCCGCGTCGTCGGGGTAGAGGTCCTCGAACTCGTGGCGCAGCGAGGCGTGGTCGGCGAGGGTCGGGTCGGCGGTGAGGATCCGCTCGGCGACGTCGCGGGCGTCGATCACGACGGGCTCGTCGCGGGGCAGGCGACCGAGCTTGAGGTCGCTCATCCCTGACTGGCGTTCCCCGAACACGGCCCCGGCGCCGCGGATCTCGAGGTCCCGTTCGGCGAGCTCGAACCCGTCGGTCGTGTCGCGCATGGCCTCGAGGCGGGCGCGCCCCTCCGGGGTGGTCGGGTCGGCGAGGAGGAAGCAGATCGAGGGGTGGGTGCCGCGCCCGATGCGGCCCCGCAGCTGGTGGAGCTGGAGGAGCCCGAACCGGTCGGCGTCCTCGATGATCATCACGGTGGCGTTGGGGACGTCGACGCCGACCTCGATGACGGTGGTGGCGACGAGCACGTCGAGCTCCCCGGACCGGAACTGGTTCATCACCGCCTCCTTGTCGGCCGAGGCGAGCTGGCCGTGCAGCAACCCGAGGCGGAGCCCGGCGAGGTCGTCGCGCGCGAGGCGCTCGTACTCGGTGGTCGCCGCGGTCGCGACGACCCGCTCGGAGCCTTCGACCAGGGGGCACACCACGAACGCCTGGCGGCCCGCGGCGACATCGGCCCGCAGCCGGTCGTAGACACCGGTCCGCTCGAGCGGGCTCGGTCCGACGATCTCGGTCACGACCGCGGGACGCCCCGCGGGGAGCTCGCGCAGCTCGGTCTTGTCGAGGTCCCCGTAGATGAGCATCGCCGCGGTGCGCGGGATCGGGGTGGCCGTCATGACCAGCACGTCGGGGTCGTCGCCCTTGCCGCGCAGCACGTCGCGTTGCTCGACACCGAACCGGTGCTGCTCGTCGATCACGACGACCCCGAGGCGAGGGAACGCGACGCCTTCCTCCAAGAGGGCGTGGGTGCCGACCACGACGTCGATCTCACCGCCGTCGAGACCGGCCGCGAGGCGGCGGCGGTCCGCGGCCGGGGTGCGCCCGGTCAGCAACGCGACGCGCACCGGACGCTCGGGGAGCAGGCTCCCGGGCGACGGCACCGTGAGACCGTCGATCAGGGTTCGCAACGTCATCTCGTGCTGCTCCGCGAGGACCTCGGTCGGGGCCAGGAACGCGCCCTGGTATCCGCCTTGCGCCGCGACGAGCAGCGCCGCGAGCGCGACGACCGTCTTGCCCGACCCCACCTCGCCTTGGAGCAGTCGGTGCATCGGCGCGGGCGCGGCGAGGTCGGCGGTGATCGCGTCGATGGCGGCCTGTTGGGAGCGGGTCAGCTGGAACGGGAGCCCCGCGAGGAACGACGCGGTCACGGGCCCATCGACCTGATGCTCGACGCCGCTGTGTTCGCGTTCGATGGCTCGGCGTTGGAGGACGAGCCGGACTTGGATGCGGAGAAACTCGTCGAAGGTGAGCCGGGTCCGCGCCGCGAGCGCGTCGGCGAGGGTGTCGGGCTGGTGGATGTTCCGGTACGCGGTGGTTCGATCCACGAGGCCCCGGTCTCCGAGGATGTCGTCGTCGAGCGGGTCGGCGAAGCCCCGGGCCCGGGTCCGCTCGAGGGCGCTCGCCACCAGGCGGCGCAGCTGCCAGCTGTGGATTCCCGCTTTCCCCGACTGCGGGTACACGGGGAGGAGCACGCCGGTGGTGGCGTCGCCACCGCGGTCGAGGACGTCGAGGGCCGGGTTCACCATCTGGCGTCGACCCCGATAGTGGTCCACGCGACCGAAGACCGACACCTCGGTGCCCTCGTCGAGGCGGGCCCGGTACTCCTGGTTGAAGAAGGTGAGCCGCAGGTACGAGGTGCCGTCGAAGAGCTCCATCTCGACGATGGGGCGACGCCGCGGCGGGCGCCGGACCGAGACCTTCTTGAGCTCGCCGGACACGGTCGCTTCCTCACCGACGGCGAGGTTCGCGATCTCGGCCAGGTTCGTGCGGTCGTGGTAGCGGCGCGGGTAGTGCTGGAGCAGGTCCAACACGGTGCGGATCTCCATCTCGGCGAGCTGGGCCTCGAGACGGGGGCCGACGTCGCGCAGGGTCGTGACCGGCTTGTCGCGCAGCTCCCGCAGGGTGAGGCCCGGTTCGGGCACGCGTTACTCGACGCCGATGAGGAACGGGTAGAGCGGCTGATCGCCGGCGTGCACCTCGACTTCGACCTGAGGGTGGGCGAGCCCGAGGTGGTCGCGGAGCCGGTCGGTGTCGCCGGGTCGGGCGTCGGCGCCGAGGAGCACGGTGACGAGCTCGCTGTCGTCGTCGATGAGCTTCTCGACGAGCGCGATGGCGGCGTCGAGGGCCGAGCCCGCGACGCCGCAGATCCCGTCGGCGTCGATCGCGATCCAGTCGCCGCGATGGATCGTCCCGCACGCCGCGGACGTGTCACGCACGGCTTGGGTCACCTCGCCCGACCGGACTCGAGACGCAGCCTCTCCCATCGCCTTGAGGTTGGGCTCGAGCTCGGCGTCGGGGTCGTAGACGACGAGCGCGGCGAGGGCCTCCACCACGGAGTGGGTCGGGACGACACCGACGACGCGGCGGCTGAGCTCGTCGACCTGCCGGGCGACGGCGACGATGTTCTGGTTGTTCGGGAGCACCACGACCGCGTCGGCGGGTGCGGCCTCGACCGCGTCCAGGATCTGGGCCGTCGACGGGTTCATCGACTGGCCTCCGGCCACGACGGCTTGCACGCCCACGCTGCGGAGCAGCCGCCCGATTCCGTCCCCGACCGCGACCGCGACGACCGCGGTCGTGACCGGGGCGTCCA
>DAIMHT010000006.1:18561-21629 GCA_036723155.1 Actinomycetota bacterium | reverse complement strand
AACGACCGACACGACGAGGAGAAGCCATGCGATACCTGATGATGATCTGCACCGACGAATCCACGGTGGCTGCGCTCAGCCCCGAGGAGGGGTCGGGGATGATGGCCGAGTACGGCACGTTCATGGAGGAGATGGGGCGTCGTGGCGTCCTGCAGGGCGGCGAGCGTCTGCGTCCCACGACCGACGCGACCACGGTGCGGGTCCGGGACGGGGAGGTCTTGACCTCCGACGGGCCGTTCGCCGAGACCAAGGAACAGGTCGGCGGGTTCTACCTCGTGGACTGCAAGGACCTCGACGAGGCCATCGAGATCGCCGGGAAGATCCCCGGGGCCCGGGTGGGCACGATCGAGGTGAGGCCGATCTGGGAGCTGTAGCCGCCGCGGTCGAGGCCGCGGTCGCCCGCGCGTTTCGCGAGGAATGGGGCCGGATCGTCGCGTCCCTCATCGCGTCCACGGGTGACTGGGACCTCGCCGAGGAGTGCGCGCAGGACGCCGTCGCGCGGGCGCTGGAGACCTGGCCCCGCGACGGCGTTCCCCGCAACCCCGGCGCGTGGCTCACCACGACGGCGCGTCACCGTGCCTTCGACCAGCTGCGCCGCGCTGCGACCGGGGCCGCCAAGCTGCAGGAGGTCGCGGTGCTGACGGCGGCAGACGAGCCGACGGGTGACGACAGTGGTGTCGGAGATGAGCGGCTGCGGCTGATCTTCACCTGCTGTCACCCCGCGTTGTCCGTCGAGGCCCAGGTGGCGCTGACGTTGCGCACCTTGGCTGGCCTGACCACGGCGGAGATCGCCCGGGCGTTCCTCGTCCCGGAGGCGACGCTGGCGCAACGGCTGGTGCGGGCGAAGCGCAAGATCCGCCATGCCGCCATCCCCTATCGGGTCCCCCCGGCGCATCTCCTCCCGGATCGGATCGGGGCGGTGTTGGCGGTCCTGTACCTGCTCTTCAACGAGGGGTACGCCGCGACGGGCGGCGCGGAGCTGGTGCGGCAAGGACTGTGTGGCGAGGCCATCCGCTTGGCCCGGACGCTCGCGGAGCTGATGCCCGACGAACCCGAGGCGCTCGGGCTGCTCGCGCTCATGTTGTTGCACGACGCCCGCCGGGACGGGCGCGTCGATGACGACGGCGACTTGGTGCCGTTGGAGGACCAAGACCGCAGCCGGTGGGATCGCGCCGCGATCAGCGAGGGTCTGGCGCTGCTCGACGCGGCCTTGCGGCGCCGCCAGCCGGGCCCGTATCAGGTGCAGGCCGCGATCGCCGCCTGTCACGCCAACGCGCTGGACGCGACCGCGACGGATTGGGTCGAGATCGCGGCGCTGTACGGGGAGCTGGTCCGGATGGTCCCCTCCCCCGTCGTGGAGCTGAACCGCGCGGTGGCCGTCGCGATGGCCGACGGTCCCGAAGCCGGCCTTCGAGTCGTCGACGCGCTCGAGGAGTCCGGGTCCCTCCCCGGGTATCACCTACTGCCGGCCACGCGCGCGGACCTGCTCCGCCGGCTGGGCCGCGCCGACGACGCCGCGGACGCGTATCGCGACGCGCTCGAGTTCGCGACGAGCGACGCCGAGCGCCGCTACCTGTCCCGCCGTCTGGGTGAGACGAGCGCTCGCCCCTGAGTCACGGGCCGCTGGCTTCGGGGTGTCCCGGGAGGTAGTCCCGGAACACGTCCATCTCCTTCCATTCCGGGGTCGGCGGGACATGCCCGGGGCTGGGTGCGTACACCGAGTGCTCGACGAGCTGCATGCGATGGATGTATCGGGGGCAGTTGGGGAAGATGCGCTCGGCCCGGACCTGGACGACGAGCTGGGCGCCGTCGAAGGCCTCGAGGAGGGCATCATCGTCGTGGAGTGAGGCGACGCCGCTGACGCGCATGCGGTTCGGATGCTCGAAGTCGATGAACAGCATCCCGACGTTCGGGTTCACGACGGCGTTGCCGAGGCTGCGGAACATGCCGTTGCCGTCGTAGCTCGGGAACGCCAACGTCCGTTCGTCGAGCACGTGCACGAAGCCGGGGAGACCACCCTTGTACGAGCAGTCAGGCCGGCCGTCGGAGTCCGCGGTCGCGAGGAAGAACATCGAGCACCGCTCGATGAAAGACCGGTCGTCGTCGGTGAAGGTGTCGTGCACCGTGACCTGCTCCAGGCGGTCGGCGATCCGGCGACTGTCGAAGCGGTCCTGAAGGTCTCGTGCACCAGGGTGGTACATGTTCGCCATGGCGTCCAAGGTAGGACGTTCCTTTCCGCGGGAGCACGTCACTTGAAATGACGGTGTGGGTCCACCGTTAGCGGATGGACATGCCCCAACGCGATGAGTGACCAAGACCCAGCTCCGGCGAGACCCCAGGGGGCGGTGCATCGCCTGGGCCCGCTGGAGTTCGACCGGGCGGATCTGGCCTATTACGCCACCTGCAGCTGCGGACAGCGCTTCGGGCCGCTGGCCTCCGTGGCCAGCCTGCAGGCCGCGCTCGAGCGGCACCGCGCCTCGGTGGAGCCGCCCGCCGACCCGCCGAGGGTGTGAGCACCTCCTCCCCGGCCGCTCCGACGTGACGCGCATGTGCCGGTCGGGTCCGGAGCCACTACAACGTCCGGTACCAGCGGTGAAGTAGGCGAGGAGGACGGCGATGCGGCGGCTGTGGGTGGTGGTGGGTGGGGCGGTGCTGCTGCTCGACGCCTTGGTGTTGACCGGCAGGATCCTGGGTCCGATCGATTCCTTGCGGGAGGCGTCGTTCCACTACCGGAGCCAGGTCATCGCCTTGGGCTTCGGTCCCCTCGAGGCGGTGCTCGTCCTCGCCGCGGTGCTGCTGCTCAGCTGGGCGGTCGTGACGGGGTACCGGTCCGCCTCGCTGCCGTGGCTGCTGCGAGCGAGCGTCTTCTTGGCCGCGATCGTCACCGCGGCCGGGGTCTACACCGCGGTCGACCCCCCCACGACCGGTGTCTCGATCGGGCGCGCCGGGTCGGTCATCGGAGGTGGCGTCTTCGCCGCGCCCGGGTCGTTGAGCACGACGGAGCGGTTCGCCACGACGCTCCCGGCCGTCGGCGTCGCCATCGTCGCCGGCCTCGCGGCGCTCATCGG
>DAIMHT010000006.1:9194-18461 GCA_036723155.1 Actinomycetota bacterium | reverse complement strand
CGACGCTCCCGGCCGTCGGCGTCGCCATCGTCGCCGGCCTCGCGGCGCTCATCGGCTTCCGCGCGTTGCTCCAGAGCCGCGACACGGTCATCCCCGTTCATCCCACCGGGAGCACCTGAGCGACACCCGGCTCCGGTTGCCGCTCGAACCGGGCTCGATCGGCTCGGCGCGGCCGGGGTGACGCGGGCGTCCCGCGCGCGAGGATGAGGGGCACGACGGTCCTGCCGCAACGGTGACGATGAAGGAGTGCGCATGAGCCCCTCGGTGAAGCCGATCCCCGACGGTTACCCGCGAGTGACGCCGTATCTCATCGTCAACGGTGCGTCCGACGCCATCGCGTTCTATGGGAAGGTGTTCGGAGCCCAGGAACGCATGCGCATGCCCGACCCGGCCGGAGGGATCGGGCACGCCGAGCTCACCCTCGGCGACTCGGTGATCATGCTCGCCGACGAGCACCCCGAGATGGGCTTCCAGGGCCCGAAGACGATCGGCGGGACCCCAGTCACCATCAGCGTGTACGTCGACGATGTCGACGCCACGTTCAGCCAGGCGGTGCAGTCCGGCGCCACGGTGGTCCGAGAGCTGGAGAACCAGTTCTACGGGGACCGGTCAGGCCAGTTCGAAGACCCGTTCGGGCACCGGTGGAACATCGCGACCCACGTCGAGGACGTCTCACCCGAGGAGATGGGCAAACGGGCGGCGGCCGCGGCGGCGGGTGGTCACTGAGGCCTCGTCCGCGCCGGTCGTCGTGCTGACCGGGCTGACGCGCCCTCCCACCGCGTCCTCATCGCGGCGATGACCGACCACGCGGCGGACGGCCCGGCGCGCCTCGACCTGTTCGACGCCACCCGGGTCGAGCCGCCCTGGGCGTTGCTCGACCAGCTCCGCCGCGACGCGCCGGTCGTGCCGATCGAAGGCGGGATGCGTTACGTGACGACCTACGACGCGTGCCGGGCGGTGCTCCGAGACGTCGAGTCGTTCTCGAACGCCCGCGGGTTCAAGGCCCCGGGGGTCGAGATTCCCGTGGACGAGCGGATCCTCGGCGAGCTCGATCCGCCCCGGCACACCGCGGTCCGGCGGGTCATGGTCACTGCTCTCACCCCGAAGGTGGTGCACGGGGCCGAGACGTTCGTCCGCAGCACCGCGCGGGCGTTGCTCGCGGCGGTGCCTGCCACGGGCCGGGCGGATCTCGTCCCGTCGTTCACGGTGCCGCTTCCCAACCGAGTGACCGTCCATCTGCTGGGGCTGCCCGCCGACGACGCCGACCAGATCGGACGGTGGGCGAAGGAGCTGATGGAGAGCGACTTCCCGGCGACGAACCGCACCGAGCAGGGCGAAGGGTTCGCCGGTGCGTTCCCGGCCTTCGCCGGCTACATCGATGATCAGATCCGGCGGCGCGCCGAGCAGCTCGGCGCCGAGGCGCCTCACGACGTGCTCGGGCGGCTCCTCCAGCTCGAGGTCGACGGGGTCCAGCTGCACCCGACCCAGGTGCGGGCGCTGGTCCGGAACCTGATCACCGGCGGGCTCACGACCACCAGCCAGCTGCTCGGCAACCTCATCTACCAGCTGTTCACGGTCCCGGGCCTCGACGCCGCGGTCCGAGACGACGACGAGCGGCTCACGTCGGCGATCGAGGAGAGCCTCCGCGTCACGCCGCCCGTCCTGTTCGTCCCCCGAGGCTGTCTCCACGACACGACCGTGGGGCCGGCGGCGATTCACACCGGTGATCGCGTCATCGTCGGGACCGCGTCCGCCAACCGGGATGAGGACGTCTTCGTCGACGGGGACAAGTTCTGGGTCGATCGGGGCAACGCCGACCAGCACCTGACGTTCGGGTACGGGGCCCACGTCTGCCCTGGGGCGACGCTGGCCCGGCTCGTCGCCCGGATCGGGATCGAGTCGTTCCTCGAGCGGTTCCCGGTCGGGTCGGTTCGCCTCGCGCCGGACTACGCGTACGAGAACGTGGCGACGTTCTTCGAATGCGGCCCCGCCCAGCTGCCCGTCGAGACCGCGGTGCCCTGAGCGGCGCCGTGGCGCGCCCGAGCGCCATGATGGCGCCGTGCCCATCTCCGTCCGCCCCGCGGATCCCACCGAGTACGACGAGCTCGCCGAGGTCTTGACCCGGGCGTTCGTGGACGACCCCGTCATCGAGTGGTTCTTCCCCGAGTCGTCCGAGCGGCCCCGCCGGGTGCGGCGGTTCTTCCGGGAGATCGTGCTCGGCCCCGGCTTGACCGCAACGTCGCAGATCGCCACCATCGACGACCGGGGCGCGGTCGCGATCTGGTCTCCTCCCGACCAGTGGCGGATCGGCGTCGGCCACCAGCTGCGCCTCCTGCCTCGCTACGTCTCCATCGCGTCGCTGCGGTGGGCACCGAGCCGACTGCTGGCGTTCAACCAGCTGGAGGGCCACCACCCGAAGGGGCCGCCGCACTGGTATCTACCGACCCTGGGCACCGACCCGGACCGGCAGGGCCACGGGCTGGGCTCGGCGCTGCTCGGAGACCAGCTTGCCCGCTGCGACGCCGAGGGGCTCCCGGCGTATCTGGAGTCGTCGAAGGAGACGAACGTCCCGTTCTACGAACGGCACGGCTTCACGGTGACGGAGACGTTCGACCTCCCCGACGGACCGCGACTCTGGCTGATGTGGCGCGACCCGCGCTGAGCGGCCTCGCCGCGACCGGGAGACGACTCAGGCGGCGACGCGGCGGGGGGCGAAGGCGACGTGGTCGCTCATCGACCGGCGGAACCAGAGCACCGACAGCGTGACCGCGAGGGCGCTGAGGGTGATCGACGACACGGTGCGGGTGACGACGAACACGCCGACCGACTGGCTGAGGAGCAGCCACATCGCGACCGCGGCGTTCAGCAGCTGGGTCACCGCCCAGAGGAGGGTGATCTGGGTGAAGAAGCGGCGCATCGGCACGGTGGTCGCGACATGGTCGGGGATGGGGCAGAAGTCGCGGGCCAGGCGGCCGGCGAGGGGGCGGCCGGCGCCGACCGAGGCGAGGAACACCGTGGCGACGAGCGCGGTGCCGAGCGTCGGCTGGAGGAAGTAGACGAAGATGCTGCCGGACGCGATCGCGAGCGCGGACCGGGCGGTGAGGCTCACCGCGCCGATCACCAGGAGGCCGGGGACCCGCCGCCGGGTCAGGAGACGCCAGCCGATGATGCCGTACGCGAAGCCGAGGCCGGCGACGATGGCGCCGACGACACCGAGGAAGTGGAGCGCCAGGAGGAACACCGCCACCGGCGCGATGGCGCCCTCGAACACCCGGGGCGCGGCGTGGCGGAGCAGGCCACCCATCCGCGGGAGGAGGTAGGGGCTCGACTCCATGCGGCCTTATCGTCCGAAACTGGCGGTGGCTGTACGCCGATTGGACCCGCGTCGCGGGGGTCGGGGCTGCCAAGATCGGGGCGTGGCCGGCCGGGGACGCTCCCGGCTACGACCCCCCAGGCCGAGGAGGCCTCGGCCGGCCCGCACCGGGCGTCGGGCCCGGTCTTCCACGTCCGACCGCCGAGTCACAACTGCGGACGGGCGGGGGGTCACGACAAGACGTCTTTGCGGTGGAAGTACCACCACGCGATCCCGAGGGGCACCACGATGTACGGGATCTGCAGGAGCGTGCCGCGCAGCATGTCGGCGGTGGGGCCGTGCCCGCGGAACAGGTCGGTCCAGGACCCGAAGTAGTGGGTGGGCAGCCCGTAGCGGATCGATCCCAGCGACGTGATGCCGTCGAGGATCTGGGAGACGACGTACAGGCCGAACCCGGCGGACACCGCGCCGACCGGGGAGTCGGTCATGGTCGACACCATGAACGACAGCGCGGCGATGCCGCCCAAGCCCCAGAAGACGTACCCGGTGCTGAGCGCGAGGTTCCCGAGGATGTGCCACGCCGACTGGTGGAACGCCGCGCCGGGGAACGGCAGGTTGACGCCGTGCCACCCGAAGAAGATGACGCCGGCGATGAGCCCGGTGACGCCGACGAGGACGGTGGCGATCAGTCCGAGCAGCGTGGCCGACGAGAGCTTGGCCGCGAGGAGTCGGCCCCGCCCGATGGGGCGGGTGAGCACGGCCCGGAGGTTGCCCCAGTTCGCCTCGGAGGAGACGGCGTCACCGGCGAACAGCGCCACGAGGATGACGAGCAGGAACCGGCTCATGAACTGCAGCGACGCGACGGGCAGGAACAGTCCGGTGTGGGTGGCGACGAACGTGAACTCGTCGCGGGTTTCCGAGGTGAGCGACGGCGGGTTCGCTTTGATCGCGATGGCGGTGATCACCGGGATGAGGATCGTGATGCCGAGCGCCACGTAGGTCCGGGGTCGGTGCCACTGCTTGACCATCTCGGTGCGGAACAGGGGCAGCATCATCAGCGCTCCTCGTGGGCGAGGAGACCGAGGAACGCGTCTTCGAGGCGGTGCCGGGATTCGACGGTGTCGACCGCGATGTTCGCGTGGACCAACGCCGCGACGAGGTCGGATCGGCGGCCGCTGTCGAGCTCGACGATCAGCCCGCCACCCTCGGGGGTGACGGTCCGCACGCCGGGGAGCGCGGCGAGGATGTCGCGGGCCCGGGCCGGGTCGTCGACACCGAGGTAGACCGAACCCGATGCCGCGGTCAGCTCGTCGATGGTCCCGGCGGCGACGAGCTTGCCTTTGTCCATCACGACGACGTGGCTGCAGACCTGTTCGACCTCGGAGAGGAGGTGGCTCGAGAGCAAGACGGTGGCGCCGCGGCCGGCGAGACGGATGAGCAGCTCGCGGATCTCGCGCATCTCCCCGGGGTCGAGGCCGTTGGTCGGCTCGTCGAGCACCAGGACCTCGGGGCGGCCGAGGAGGGCCCGGGCGACGCCGAGGCGTTGGCGCATCCCCTGGGAGTAGGTCTTGACCTTGCGGTGCACGGCGTCGCCGAGGTCGGCGACCGCGAGGGCCTCGTCGACGTTGGCGGTGGCGAAGTCGCCGCCCGCGGACTCCCAGTAGACCTCGAGGTTCCGCATCCCGGAGAGAAACGGGACGAAGTCGGCGTGCTCGATCATGGTGCCGGCCCGGGCGAGCACCGGGTTGCTCGGCGTCATGGTGACGCCGAGGAGCCGGGCGGCTCCGTTCGTCGGACGGAGCAGCCCGACGAGCATCCGCAGCGTGGTGGTCTTCCCGGCACCGTTCGGGCCGAGGAGGCCACAGACTTGGCCGTGACCGACGACGAAGCTGAGGTCGTCGACGGCGCGCACACCCGCGCTGAAGTCTTTGGTTAGGCCCACGATCTCGATCGCGGGCTCCGGGGGAGGAGCCATCTGCGGGCAGGCTACTCCTGGCCTCCCGCGTCGCCATCGCGGTCCCTGAACGGTTTTTCAGGATGGGACGGGTCGGGGCCGTCCGTAGACTCGCCGCCGTGATCGGCGTGATCGACTACCGCGCCGGGAACGCGCCCAGTGTCGGGTTTGCGCTCGATCACCTCGGTCTGGAGCATCGACTCGTCGACAGCCCCGACGGGCTCCGGGCGGCGGACCGGCTGGTGCTGCCCGGTGTCGGTGCGGCCCGCGCGACGCTGGCGTCGCTGTACGAGGCCGACCTGGTCGACGTCTTGTCGGAGCGGGTCATCGACGGGGGCGTGCCGTTCCTGGGGATCTGCATCGGCTTGCAGGTGCTGTTCGAGCACTCCGACGAAGGCGACGTCGACGGGCTGGGATGGGTACCGGGGGTCGTGCGCCGCTTCTCGGGCTCGGTGCGAGTGCCGCAGATCGGGTGGAACACCGTCACGACCACCCGCGCCCACCCCGTCACCGACGGACTCCCCGACCCGGCGTACTGCTACTTCGTGAACTCGTACTACTGCGAGCCGGCCGATCCTGACGACGTGCTGGGTGTCACCGAGTACGGGACGTCGTTCTGCTCGGTGGTGGCCCGCCGGAACCTCGTCGCCACCCAGTTCCACGCCGAGAAGAGCGGACCGGTCGGCCTGGGTCTCCTGGAGCGGTTCGCGGCTTGGGATCCGAGATGCTGACGAAGCGGCTGATCGCCTGCTTCGACGTCATCGATGGGCGGGTGACGAAGGCGCAGCAGTTCCAGGACAACATCGACGTCGCCCCGGCCGAGGACCTCGCGGCGCGGCTCTACGCCGATCAGATCGACGAGATCGTGTTCTACGACATCACCGCCAGCGCGGAGCGGCGCCGCATCGACCTGGACACGGTGCGCCGCGTCGCCCGGCACGTGTTCGTCCCGTTCACGGTCGGGGGCGGCATCCGATCGGTCGACGACATGTTCGAGGTGCTCAAGGCGGGCGCCGAGAAGATCAGCGTCGACTCGATGGCGGTCCGTGACCCGTCGATCATCCGGGACGGAGCCGAGGCGTTCGGCCGGCAGTGCATCGTGCTGAGCACCCAGGTGAAGCGGGTCGGTCACCGGCCCGGGATCCCGAGCGGCTACGAGGTCTTCATCGACGGGGCCCGACAGGCGACGGGGAAGGACGCGCTCGACTGGGTCCGCCACGGGGAGGACCTCGGTGCCGGCGAGATCGTCGTCAACAGCATCGACCGGGACGGCACCGCGAGCGGGTACGACCTCGAGATCACCCGGGCGGTGGCCGACGCGGTGAACCTGCCGGTGATCGCGTCGGGCGGCGCCGGAACGGTCGAGCACATCGCGGCCGGTCTCACCGACGGCGCCGCGCAGGCCGCTATCGTCAGCTCGATCCTGTACTCGCCTCGCCTGGAGCGGAACCCGACGGTCGCCGAGCTCAAGGACGGGTTGAGCCGGCGGGGGATTCTCGTCCGCTCGGTGCTCGAACGGTCCGACCCCCGCGCTTAGCGGGGTCCGGCAGCCGCGAGTCGAGCCGTGTCGTCCCAGTCGAGGCGGGGCGCGTCGGCCCACAGCCGATCGAGGTCGTAGTACGCACGGGTCTGGTCGAAGAACACGTGGATCACGACGTCGCCGTAGTCGAGGAGCACCCAGGTGGCGTCGGCTCGTCCTTCGCTTCCGCTCGGCACCGCACCGTCGAGGTCGACGAGCGCGCCTTCGATCTCGTCGACGATGGTGCGGACCTGACGGGTGTTCGACGCGCTGACGAGCACGAACCAGTCGATGATGCTGATGATCTCGCCGACCTCGAGCAGGACGATGTCCGTGCCCTTCTTGTCGGCGGCGGCCTGCGCGGCGGCGACCGCCCGGCGGTAGGTGACCGGGTCCGAGACCGTCAAGCGGGGGGCCCAGCCTGGTGGACGGTGGGGCACGACCCGGTCGGCATCACGGCGCAGTGTAGAGGCCTCGGGCCTCGATCTCGGCCATGACGGCGACCGGGACCAGGCCGTCGACGGGTCGCCCCTCGCCGAGGCGGGCGCGGATGTCGCTCGACGAGACGTCGAGGCGTGGGATGGACAGCCGTTCGAACCGCCAGCCGGGCCCGGGCGGCTCGGCGTGCGCGTCTCCGGCCCGTTCGATGACGACGACGGTCGCCAGGTCGCGGGTCTCGTCGAGCCCCCGCCAGGTGGTCATGTTCGCCACCGCGTCGGCGCCGAGGAGCAAGAACAGGTCCCGTCCGGGTGCGGCGAGCTCCTCCAGCGTGTCGGCGGTGACCGACGGGCCCGGTCGTTCGACCTCGATCGACGACGCTTCGACGCCGTCGACGCCGAACGCGGCGGCGCGTGCCAAGGCCAGCCGGTCGTCGGGCGACGCGTGGACCCGGCCGCGCTTCTGCCAGGGGTCGCCGGCCACGACGAGCAGGACGACGTCGAGGTGGAGGGCCCAGCGGGACTCGGTGGCGGCGACGACATGGCCGACGTGGGCCGGGTCGAAGGTGCCACCGAGCACCCCGACGCGATCACCCACCGTGGTGAGTCTAGGAGCGGGTCGGCGCCGTTCATGGTGGCGTAACACCCCCGACGGATTCCGGTCATAGGGTTCTACGCCGTGGACGGTTCCTCCGAGACCGTGGTGGGCGGGACGGCGCCGAGCTCGGACTCTCGGGCGCACGTACTCGTGCGCGTGTGGCTCCCGGACCGACCGGGTGCGCTCGGTCTGGTCGCGTCCCGAGTCGGTGCGGTCGACGGGGACATCGTCGGCATCGACGTCCTCGAGCGGGGCGAGACCGTCGCGGTGGACGAGTTCGCGGTCGAGCTCGACAACGTCGAGCTGTTGGAGCTGATGGTGCGCGAGATCGAAGAGGTCGACGGCGTGTCGGTCGAGGAGGTGCGCATCGTCGGCACGTTCCCGGACCCGCGCCTCGATGCCCTGGAGTCCGCGGCGGACCTGTGCGACACCGAGTCAGTCGGGGAGCTGCACCAGGGGCTGGTGGCGCAGACCTGTCGGGAGTTTCTGGCCGACTGGTCGGCGTTGCTCGACCCGGCCCACGTCGTGGCCCGGGTGGGCGCGGCGGCCCCACCCGACGAGATGCTGTTGGCGCTGGCCGCGGGGACGGCGGCGTCGCCGCTCGTGGCCGACGGGACCACCGGGCCCGACGACTTGGCGGTGGCGGTCCTCGACGGGCACGCCTCCACCCTGCTGGTGGGCCGGGACGGGCACCCGTTCCGGCGTCGGGAGCGGGCGCAGCTCCGGGCGTTGGCGCACATCGCGGATCGGGCGTGGACCCTGCTCGACCGCTGACGTCGGGTCAGCCCTCGGCGACGGTGGCGACGAAGCGTTCGAGCTGGCGCAGGTTGCGACACTCGTAGACCCCGTCGCAGTACGGGACGTACTCGGCCATGATCGAGTCGCCGGTGTCCCAGTAGCCGCGCGGCTCGGGGTTGAGCCAGGACAGGTGCCGGGCCCGTTCCCCGAGGGCGCGCAGCACCCACGACTGCGACGCGTGGTAGTTGTTGCGGGCGTCGCCGAGAAAGATCAGTGACGTCTTCTTGGTCACCTCGTGGGCGTGGCGTTTGTGGAACACCTCGAAGGCGTGGCCGTAGTCAGAGTGACCGTCGACCCAGACCACGTCGGCCTCGGTGTTGACGCGGTGGACGGCCTCGGTGACGTCGTCGGATCCCTGGAAGAACCGGGTGACCTCGTCGATTCCGTCGATGAACACCCAGGACCGGACCTTCGAGAACTGGCTGGCCATCGCGTAGACGAACTGCAGCGTGAAGCGAGCGAAGCTCGCTACGGAACCGGAGATGTCGGCCACGACCATGATCTCGGGTTTCGACGGGTGGGGATGCCGGAACTTCGGCTCTGCGGGGACACCGCCGTAGGACAGTGACGCCCGGACCGTCTTGCGGAAGTCGAGGTGGCCGCGGTGACGGCGCCGTCGGCGTTGCGCCAGCCGGGCCGCCAATGACC